>NZ_JAZNIB010000159.1:0-2274 GCF_045577275.1 Methanobrevibacter sp. | reverse complement strand
ATCAAAGCCTAAAGGAGAAGCTTTTGGGAGTGTGTTTAAGACCATTGTTACAACATCAGAACAATCAGCTAAACAAACTGCAAAACCAAAACAATCATTAACTGAAGGTGTAACAGAAACTTTAGAGAAGGATTCCTTGGAAAATTTACTTCTGGATATGGGCGTTGAGATGGATGAATCAAAGCTATTTGCTTTCATTGGTGAAGAGGGCATGCCTGTTGCAATTAATGAATTATTATCTTTGGAAAATTTAAAAAAAGAATAAATATTTTAAATTCTTATTTCATTAGGCTTTCAAATTCCGCTTGTGAAATGATTCCTTTTTTCAATAAGTCCTTTAAAATATCTTCTACTGTAATGCACTTTAGATTATACTTTTCCAAATAATCTTTTATGGCATCAGGATTATTATACGCTATAATTCCATTGTTTTTGATTGCTATTGCAATGGAAGAAGCTTCTCCATCTCCTAAAACCTGATTCTTATGGTCTTCCTTAATCTCATAGTATATATCAAATGTTTTGGTATTATATGAAATTTCCTCAACTTTTACGAATCCCTTATCCACAAGATCATTTAGATTATCCTTTATAAAATCAGGAATACTTGGATTATTTAAAGAATTGAAGACCTTGTTGGAAATGACTATATGATTGAATTCAGCTTCCAACAAATCTGCCCTTTTAATCTTTAAAAAATACAACAAACAGTCTATATCATAAATCGTATACATATTCACCCTCTTTACACATATTAGTTTTTAAAAAACTATAAACCCCTTTACAAACCTTTTCATAAAATTTTTGATAGATTCAAAAATTAAACCTTTGCATATAAAAGTTTTTAAGATTAATCCAAAAATCAAACCTTTGCATAAAAATCTTTGGATTAATCCAAAAATTAAACCTTTACATATTAAAAAGAAATTTTAATGAATATCAATTTAATTAACTTCCTTATTTAAAAGAATTTATAAGTCAAATCACTCCTAAATGCATCCAACAATAATTCGTCACGCTTTCCAGAGCTTATCTTATTATCGTTAAAGACCTTTTCAACCAATCTGATATACTTGCCTAATGAGAAGTATTTCTCTGATTTGCTTGATGGAGTGTATAAGTCATCACTAAATCCATTTATTTTAGCATTATAACCAATTTGAACAGATCTAAGTTCCATACATTTTTCCAAACTTATAAACTCATGTTCCCTAAGTCTAAACAACATTGCATGATGGCTTATTTGGAAATATTGCTCTGCTCTAATGATTTCTTCCAAAGTCCATTCAGTGAGATTGTTTGTCTTTGCATACCTTTCCAATCCTTCATAAGTCATGATCAAATAGGATGCAAAAATATTTGCCTCTACTTCAGAATCATCATCATTGGAAGTCTCACAGATGATTATATCCTTTTTATCCTCTTCAAAGAGAAGATGGTATAATTCATGGGCTAAAGTAAATCTTTGTCTGCCTTTAGACATGTTGGAATTGATGCAGATAATCATATCTTCACAATAATCATCCTCAGATGAATCCACTTTTTTCTTGGATTCATTTATTTTAATGCCGTTTATGTTCTTTATGCACATTCCGCTTGTACTATCGGACATAGGATAAAAGAGAATAGTCAAATCAGGAAGTTTTGATAGAACAATAGAAAACAGATCAATTGGACTATATGGGTTCAAATCCCAATCTCTTCTTAATTCCACTGCAAATGAATTTAATTTAATCTTGTCTCTCATCTTCACCATCATCCAATTTATTTAAAAAGCGCATATTCAAGATTATTTTATGTACTGAAGAAATACAATCCAAATCTTCTCTAGCTGCATTTTTAGATCTAAATGAAAAATCTATTGAGTTATATTCATCACTTTTGCAGAGAATATAAGAATCGCTGCACCCAAACAATGAGCATAATTTATCTAGAAGTGATAAATTCAAATTACGATTACCTGATTCAATCTGAGACAATAAGGGCTGAGAAATCCCTAAATACTTTGCTAAATCAGATTGAGATAATCCTTTTGATTCTCTTAGTTCCTGTAATCTATTACCTATTTCTTTCATAGAATCACTATTTCATCCCTAATATTATCTTTGTAATAAAGATATATAAAGATTCCGATTAAAATATTACAAATGTATTATATTCATAAAATTTTTTATAATTTTAAATTTTTTTAATATAATATTTTTTTATTAAATTTGAAAATATCAATATAAAATTAATGTTTTTGACTCAAATAGAATTTAAACTTATTATTTT
>NZ_JAZNIB010000158.1:0-4987 GCF_045577275.1 Methanobrevibacter sp. | reverse complement strand
CACGTTTTAAAAGACATCCTACTTTATATGTTTGTTGTGTTTTCCCATTAATTTTTATATTGGTGATTTCAATAGCTAGCGATGCAAATCTTTTCATTAAAGGATTACATCCGGCAGATTATGAAACCACTTATCCTGATGAATTTAATAATCTGGACCTTAATGATGATGGCAAACTAGAATTCAACGAAGTAAATCACATTGTCTCACACACACCACAAGATATGCTATATGATCTATTTAGAAAGTCGGATAAGGATGATAATGGCTATTTGACTGGTTATGAATTTGATGTGTATCACTCTAAAGCCAACGGCAATGTATATGAAGCAGACTATCGAAGATTAATGGAAGAAATGGAAAGAAATGCTTCAAAGCATAAAGGTGGCAGAGATTATAGTTCAGGAAATTCTAAAGCAACAAACAGCCTTAATAAACAAGAATCTGATAGAAAAGAGGGTTATGTATTGACTTGCCCATACTGTGGAAGTGAATCGATATATGAAATTAACGGTTATTATAGATGTGCTGAATGTGGCAATTCCATCTATGATCCTGATGATTTGGAATTAGGATATGTGGAAGGATACATGGAGTTGTTAGTTCCAATATCGACATATTAATGGTTTTTAGTAATTTTTTCAAAAAAATACATAAATCGATTTGCGAAAGTGAGCACTTACATACATTTAAATCAAAAACAAATAAAAAATAGAGGGTTTTTTATTAAAATAAGGATATAAAAAATTATTTAATTAAAATAATAAAGATTAAGTTTGATTTGATTCTTTAAAAAAACATTTAATGAAACAATAATAACTCCCTACTCCATTGAAAGATTATTTGTTCAATTTTTAAAGTTTTTTCCATTTAGTCAAATTTAAGACAATTAATTTTTTCAACAGAAATTGTTTTGATAAATACAAACAGTTATATACTATAAAAGACCATTATCATACATATAAGATTAGGAGATTAAATATGTCTGACATTTCAAGAATAGTTATTTTTAAAAAAGAAAATGGAGAAGAGTTTACCTTTGAAGACAAAAATGTTCAACTAACCTCATTGGAAAATAAGATGCTGATATTTAAATTTGAAGCTTCTCAAGATATATTGAAAGAAGGAGCAGAATTTTTCAGCACATTCAATACTTATGAACAGATCAAAGTAGATATTGGTGGAACTGGAGACATTCCATGCTATTTGAAAAGCTTATCCCCTATAGTGGGCAGAGGCCCTATAAAAACAAATGGTGAGCATTTAAATGGCATTTTCACATTATCCCTCCAGCAAATAGTTGCGGCTCCTGATGCAGAGGAAGAACAAAACTGCCTAAACTGTGCTTTATCACAGAATGGAGTTTGTTCCATCAAGGACAATAGTGAAAAAACAACTTGTGAGGATTATAAAAAATAGATGGTGATAAAAATAATTTAACTTTTTACACCATTTTTATTGATTAAATTTGCTTTTGCAAATCATAAAACTCTTTTAAATTTTTTTTATCATCATCGGATAGGTCATGCCAACGAATATTCTGTATTGCGCCTTCCAACGCCATTAGTCTATTTAAACATGCACTATCATCCACTTCTTTAATCTTTAACCATGCTTCCTTGCTGCCAAGATTAAGCAATTCATCAACAGTGCTTATTCCAACATCATTCAATTGTTTTTCTACTATCTTGCCAATATTAGGAAGTTTAGACAGTTCACCCATTTCAATACCTCAAAAATATTTTTATAAAATTGGTTTTCGCTAATTTCTCTTTAAGATTTATGGTTTAAAAAAATTAATTTTACCAAAAATCCCTCTTTAAATATTTTGGTCATTTTAATAATTATACTTTTCACTTAATTAATCCACTTAAAAAAAAAAATAATGGAAAATCATTTTTTAAACATCACTAATGCTTTTTATGAAACTCCTTAACCTCTAAGGATTCCACTTCATCAAGGAAGACCCAAGTGATCCATTCACCTCTGCGAAGTTCAAGTATAATCTGAATCCCATTTCTGCCAAAATCAGAATCCTCCAAATCACATTGAACGATACTGACCTGTTCACATCTTGTCCTTACATTATTTACATTCACAATACAATCCATATAATAATCCAAACCATCTATGGATGGGTTATTATTAGTTTCTATCTCTCTTATTACATCAATTACTTCCATATTAGAACCCCCTAAACATATTATAAAATCATCTTAATTACTTTTTTTAAAAAAAAAATTAAAAGGAAATATTGAAATTTTTCTCCAAATACTCTTTTACCCTTTCATTTAAATCTGCAAGCTCTTGACTATACTCAACAAGCTTCAGATTCAAGTCATTGTTGACTTTGAAAATCAACAAGTCATCTTCATTAGGCCCAATTGCAAACAACTGGTCAAGAATCCTGTTTGCCTTTTCAAAATCATCCTCCAAAAAGCATATGTGCATTGAATAGATATAATGCTCATTCTCAAATGGATAGGCCTTATGTTCCTTTTTAAGATATTCCTTTGCCTTTTCTATTTCCTCTTTTTTTATGAGTATTCTAGCTATTCTGGAATACACTCCCATATAGCTCGGACTTATCTTAGCCAATCTTTCATATTGCCTTAAGGCCTTATCATTTTCATCCAAGAACTCATAATCTTCAGCTAAAAGGAAATTTATCTCTTCAACATTAGGCCAAATCCCCAATATCTTTTCAAAATATTCACTGGATTTCTTAAAATTGTCCTTATCCCTATAATCAAGAGCCTTTTCTCTGAGGTCATGAAACTTCTTAAACACTTCAAAAGGAAGAAGTTTGCTCCCGCAGTCTGAACATATCTCACCGCCATCATTCACTTCCTTAAAGCATTTTGGACAGAACTTTTTAGGATAGGCACCGCAAAAGGGACAAAAATCGAATTCATCAGAATACTCTTCACCACATGCAATACACTTCATATTATCACCCTTTTAAATTATGTATTTTTAATATATTTTTTAATATACGTTAAATTATTAACTGCAAATAACATATGGAAACAGTAATATTTAAAGTTAATGAATTAAAAAAAAATAAAAAAATAAACTCCTTTAAACAATGTTAAAAAACAACAACTGAACATTTTTATAAAAACAACATAAAAAATTATTTAAACTAGTAAAAAAATAAAAATTATTAGGAATTTAATATTTTTTAAATAGATTGAGGGAAACTTAATGTTAAAATCTAAATATCTGTCCAAAAAATTAATCATTATAGTTTTATGTGTTTTCTTGGTTTGTGGGATGCAGACCTGCTCAGCATGTACTGCAGTATACGTAGGCCAAGATGTCAGCGCTGACGGTTCAATAATTATTGCCCGATCAAACGATTGGCAGGATGTTTGGGGAAGTCATTTAACCGTGACCCCTAGAGTAGAAAATCAACCAGGCAGGTTTATGCCTGTGAGTATGGACGGAAAGGTGAAGACTGAACTTCCTGCAACAACATATAAATACACTGCAACACCTTGTATGGATAGTACATTGGCATACAACGGAATGGGCAGTGATGCAGCGGCATGCACTAATGAATATGGTGTGGCTATGACCATGTCTATCACTGCATTTCCAAACAATGCAACATTGGAAGCAGATCCTTGGGTGGAAGATGGCATAACTGAATATACTGCAACAGACCTTGTGGTCTGTCAGAGCAAAACAGCAAGGGAAGCTGTGGAAAAGCTTTGTGAACTCATGGATAAGTACGGAAGCTCCGAGTCCAATATTGCCATCATTGCTGACCAGAATGAAGTATGGTATGTGGAGATGTATTCAGGACATCAGTATGCTGCAGTGAAATTGCCATCTGATAAGGTAGCGGCCTTCGGTAATGAATTCACCCTAGAATACTTATCCGACTACGAAGAAAATATCACATCCAAGGAATTGATTAGCCTTGCAGAAGAAAATGGTTTCGCTGTATATGGCAAAAATAATGAGATCAATTTGTTTGATACCTATTCCGGAAAGGAAAAGGCTGACGATTACAGTCATGTCAGGACTTGGATGGGCCACCAGATGTTAGCCCCTTCTAAATTCAGTGAAGACTACAATATAAATACCATGTATCCTCTCATGTTTACACCTGATAAGAATGTTTCAATGGAGGATGTCTGTAAAGTTATGCGTAATAGATTTAATGGAACAAAATATTCCCCAGATGAAACCGGAAGAATTGATATGAGAGTGATTGGAACTGATGTGGCACTAAGCACCCATGTGATACAGGTCTACCCAGACCTCCCAGCAGACATGTCATGCATCACATGGTATAGTTGTGGTCCTGCAGTTTATGGAGTCTTTGTACCATTATCCAATGATTGCACAAATGTCAGTGAAGCTTACGGAGCAAATCAGCCTGCAAAGGACAAAGAAGTCTTTGACACAGAGCACTACCCATATTATGTCTTCAAGGATCTTTCCACTCGCTGTGTAGGGCCAGACAACTATAAAGTTTATGGTGAGCCTGTGCAATCCTACTGGATTGAAGCTGAAGGCAATATGTTCACTGGAATGGCAAAAGTTCTCAAAGAAGCGGCAAATATGACTGATAAGGATGCAAGGGCAAAATATATCACTTCCTACTGTAATGATATGCAAACCTATGCATTCGAAGATGGAAAAGAACTGCTGAACGATGTTACTTGGACACAAAGCAAAAATAGTAACACCCATAAAATCGCACGTAATCCTGAAACCCATCAACTGACAGGCGAAAGGGTGGTTAACCCTCCAATGAATGTGACCCTTAATGCATCAAAATATAATGATGTTCCAGAGGCTCCAAATGGAGGATTTCAATTAAAACTCCCATTTACATAGTAATGGATGCAAGGAAAATAATTTTCCTTGTTTCTTTCTTTTTTTTAAGCGTTTAAACTGATTATTTACTAATTTTTCTAATTTTAACATATTAAACTAGTTATTTACTAATTCTTCTAATTTTAACATATTA
>NZ_JAZNIB010000157.1:0-1509 GCF_045577275.1 Methanobrevibacter sp. | reverse complement strand
ATTTTATGTTTCCAATTGCTTCAGGATTATAAGTTACATTTTAGATAATAAAAAGATTTTTTTAATAGGATGTTATCTTAAACATCCTATTGGAATGACTTTTACTCCATCTTTTCTTGTTTTGGCAAATTTTCCTCCGGTTATTACTGCTAAAAATTTTGGCTCTTTGATATATAAATCAGTTTCTGAAATTGTTTTTTTAATGAGACTGTCTAGTTTTAATAAGTTTTTTGCTCCTTTTTCTATTTTTGTACTTCCTAATTTAAATTCTATTAATGCATAATCTTCATTTTTTAGAGTTAATACACAATCACATTCCAGACCGTAACGGTCTCTATAGTAAAATACTTGCCCTCCCATAGAAGAAGTGTATGCGGATAAATCTCTCATGCATAAGTTCTCAAATATGTGTCCAAAGGTATCTAGGTCGAACAGTAATCCATCAGGGTCTAAATTTAACAGAACTGTTGCTATTGATGGATCGATGAATTCTCGTTTATCTGATGATTTCATTGCAGATTTTGACCGTATATTTGGATTCCAGGCAGGAATGTCGACTGTGACAAATAATTTGGATAGTGCTTTTAGATAATCGTCCAATGTGGAGTAGGCCATGTCTGGATAATTTCCCTTAACATCTTTTAAAATGGTTTGTTTTGTTGCTTCTGTGGAATTGTTTCTTGCATATGATCTTAATATTTTTTTAGCTCTGTTTGGGTCTCTTTTAACCCTATCGACTGTGGATATGTCTGATTTGCAAATGTTGTCAACATAATTTTCAGCAACAAATAACTGCGCTTCTCTATCTGTTTGTATGATACTTTCTGGCCATCCCCCCCTGCATGTTGCAAATGCCAAATCTTCAATTGTTAAATCTGATTCAATTCCATCAATATTCATATCAGGATTCTTGAATAATTCCAAAATGGATATTCTACCGTTAGATTCATTACTTTCATATAAACTCATAGGCAGCATTGTCATTCTGTTTACTCTTCCAGTTCCTGTATGCATAATCTCATCATTGTTAACACTTGTTGAACCTGTAAGGATGAAATGTCCGTATCCTGGGGTGTTGTCAATTTTTGTTCTTACGGCATCCCATAATACTGGTGCGACTTGCCATTCATCAATTAATCGAGGTTTTTCACCTTCTAATAATTTTGAAGGCATTATTTCAGCTAATTCTAAATAATTCTGCCTATTGTCTGGATCTTGCAGTTGTAAAATACTTTTCGCATGTTGTTTTGCAGTTGTTGTTTTACCGCACCATTTAGGACCTTCAATAACAACTGCACCCACCATTTTAAGTCTTTTTTCAATAGTTTCATCAAGTATTCTTTTATAATATAATTCTGACATATTTTGTCAACCTCATTAAACTATATTTTTGTGCTTTTTCATACCATATTTTTGTGGTTTTCTACACTATACTTTTGTGCTTTTTCATACTATATTTTTGTGGTTTTCTACACTATACTTTTGTGCTTTTTCATACTATATTTTTGT
>NZ_JAZNIB010000156.1:0-2474 GCF_045577275.1 Methanobrevibacter sp. | reverse complement strand
AAATATTTTTGTATAGTCTTCGGTCTTGAACACCTTCTCCTCATTCCACACTGTCCTTTCGAAATCCCTCATTTCCTGTTGCCAATTTCCAACAATGAAATTAGCCTTTCCAACTGAAATGTCAGCATCATGTTCCTTTGCATTATTGTATAGTTTTTCATATGCATCCTTTGGTATTATGTCATCATTGTCAACAAGAATCACATATTCTCCTTGAGCTATTTGAATACCCATATTGGCGCTTGTAGCCAATCCATGATTGTCCTGCTTGTCTATGATTCTTATATTATCATGCTTTGATGCATATTCCTTGCAGATGTCCAAACTGCAGTCTGTGCTTTTGTCATTGATCAATATTATTTCCAGACCATCCAATGTCTGGTTAACCAGTGAATCAAGGCATGGCCTCAAGTATTCCTCACCATTATAGACCAAAACTATGGAGCTTAATTTGTATGGATAATCCTCCCCTTCCGGTTTTCTATAGTATATTTCGGAGATGTCTGTTCCGTATACCTTTGTCAAATTCAATGAAGAGTCATCTATTTCCCTTAGCCTTTCATTTATGAATGCCTTATGATTCTCGTTTTCAATCTCATCTCTTCTGAATTTGGATATGAGCTCATCAAAATTATCCATCAATTCCATGCCTAATGATGAATCATTTTTCTCAAACGTTTTAGCAAATATGTTGTTTTTCTTGTCTATTAGGTATTTTCCTTTGTTTTCATCAACAAATGGAGATACAATTTTAAATTCCTTTCCTGCAGTTCTTATTTTGATGAACACGTCTGATTTTCCCAGCTGCCCAAAGCTTTCCAACTCTTCAATTCTTAAGCTGGCTTCTGATTCGATTATTTCCTTTACAACAGCCTTTCCATTTTTTTTAGATTTCACTACCAGGAAATGCTTTGAGAAGGGAATAGATTTTTTCAGATGGAATTTCAACTCATCATCACTTTCAATTATCTCAAAATAAGGTTTTCCGAAAGAATTTTTTATAAGACTTTTAACAGCATTTTTCATATTTGGTCACTTGATTAAAAATTTTCATTCAAACTAAGATATTTTTTTAATTGGTCATTTGATTGGATTTGATTCAATTTATATATTTTCAAATATTTGATGGCCTTTAGTTAAGGCCTATTTCAATAGCTTGATGATTTCATCACTTGCGGTTCCATCATCAAATTCATTATACTTTTCGGTGAAGCTATTGTATTTTTCACCGTATTTTTCCATATACTCCTCTTCGCTGAATTCTTCTATTTCGCTTATCAGCTCTTCTGTAGTCATCACTATAGGACCTGGAACCTCTTCCACCATGTCAAAGTAAAAGTCCCTTAAGTTGTTCTTATAGAATTCAAGGTCATAGGTAAAGAAGAACATCGGTCTTTTGAGTATCGCATAATCAAACATGACTGAGGAGTAGTCTGTTATTAGAATGTCTGATATCAGATAAAGTTCCTGAATGTCCCAAAGCTCATTGCATTCTATGATGAATGGAGCATATTTTTCCCAATCGATATTGTCCTTTACTGAATAATGGTATTTTACAATGAGGACATATTCGTCGCCTAAGCTTTCTTTCATTGCATCAAAGTCCATTTGTGTGGCAAACTTATATATTCCATTTTTATAGAATTCATTGTCTCTCCATGTTGGAGCATAAAGCATGACCTTCTTGTCTTTAGGAATATTCATTTTTTCCTTGATCTTTTTGATATCCTCATCATTGTTTTTGCTGAAAAGGATATCGTTTCTTGGATAGCCTATTTCAAGCATTTCTCCATTGAAAGCAAATGCCCTTCTAAAGATTTCAGTTGAATAACTGTTTTGGGATACGAGATAATCCCACTGGGAGGTATGCTTTTTGAATCTTTTTCTGTATTGCTTGATATTTGTGTTTCCACTCATATCCACCTTTTCCATATCCAAAGCCAGTTTTTTGAGAGGAGTTCCATGCCATGTTTCTATAAATACGGTATCCTTTGGTTTTTTAAGATAATTAGGCTGTCTTGTATCAAAGATCCAATATTTGCTTTTAAGGCTGGTATATAGAAATTTAAAGCTGCTTTTATCTAACTTTTTGGCATTTCCTGGAAGGTCTATCTTATCATAAATGGATTTTTCAAATACCCAATAGCAATTGTATTTCTTGTCAAGACCCTGTTCAATCATTTCTTCATAGATGTAACGGGTGTTTCCACTGTAATTACGGCCAACACTTGACTGGAAAAGAATGGTTTTATCATCGGTTGACACATGTTTGGCTATTTTACGATATAATCTTAACTTATTTCTCCAATTGTTCTGTTCATTTGGAATCATTTGCTTTATCTTCTTTTTGAAACTCATTTTTACTCCTCAGTTCAATTCCCTTAATTAATATCTTATAATTTTCCAAAGACTTCCTCAACAATTCTTTCTGATGCATCACCATGTCCTTGATCACAATATGTATTGTAGAACTC
>NZ_JAZNIB010000155.1:0-1590 GCF_045577275.1 Methanobrevibacter sp. | reverse complement strand
AGCTCAAATTACCTTAACTGTTTTTTCCTCTTTTGAAAGATAAGTTAATGTATCTATGTCGGAATTAGTCGGTAAAAGATACGTATTTTTATACACTTCATTGCCTTTTCCGGTAATAAAAATCCAGTCACCCTCTTTTGCAATTTTCCAGGCATATTCGATTGCCGACGTACGATCCGGTATGACCTTCCCTTTAGCAGATGGCTTTAAATCATGGAGTGCTTCTATCATCCCCTCAAAAGATTCCGTCCCTAAATCATCCAGCGTTAAAATACATAAATCACTATGCTTTTCCGAGATTTCAACCATACCACGTCTCTTTGTCAAATCGCGGTTTCCTCTAAATCCAAATATATGAATGATGCGCTTTGCACCCATTTCTCTTCCGGTTTTAAGACATTGTGCAAAAGCATCGCAGGTATGAGCATAGTCTACAATTAACTGTGCACCTGTCGGATGATTCACTACTTCAAATCTCCCCGGCACGCCAGGAAATGATTGCAGTGCTTCAATTATTACTTCACCTGGTACACCCATATTTCTTGCTGTCAGAAAGGCAAGCGCCGCATTTTGGATATTATGTTTACCCTTGATAGAAAGCCTTATAGGATAGATTTCTTTATTTTTATATACAAAATGGATATCCCCCGTTTTATTTTGTTGGATATATAAATCTGTTCCTATATTTCCCACACAGGAAATTTGGTCATTAGTACCGCATAACCGTCTTTCCAGTTTACTGCCCCATTTATTATTCGTATTAATTACAGCAGCACCATCTGGCTTTAATTGAGCAAAAAGCTGTGCTTTAACGGAAAAATAATCATCCATATCCTTATGATAATCCAAATGATCATGGTCTAAGTTCGTAAAGAGGGCAAAATCATAGCTGATTCCTTTCACCCTAAATTGAGACAGTGCATGCGAAGACACTTCCATAATGACAATCTCATCTTGACTTCTTGATAATTCTTTTTGTAATTGCAATGCATCCATCGTTGTATTTACAGATGGTGCAGATTTTTCACCATTAATATAATTATAAACCGAACCAAATAAAGAACAGGATTTACCATAGGCTTCAAGGATATGCTTCAACATAAAAGAAGTAGTTGTTTTTCCATTTGTTCCTGTTACACCAATGATTGTTCTATCTGCACGCACAGGATAAAAACGTTTAGCTAAATCAGCCAGGATTGCACGACTATTTTCAACCCTAATATACGGGACCGAGAGATCAGTGACTTCTTTTTCGCCGATTATAACACTTGCACCTGCTTCAATCGCCTTTTCAATATATGTATGCCCATCCACCTGAAATCCTGTAATGGCTACAAATAAGAATCCCTTTTTAACATCCAATGAATTATTAGCAATCCCAGTAATATCTATTTCCCTATCCTTATCTGACACGTTAGCGATATCAATCAACAAATTTTTAAGCTTCAAGTTTTAGCAACCCCTTTTGTTCTTCTGTATCTTTTTATATTTTATCTGTAGTAATTCATTATTCTTTTCCGAATCCTATCTGTATAAAAGATAGTTAGGTATATGTTTTGTATTAGCTTTCATATTATACAAACAGAACAA
>NZ_JAZNIB010000154.1:0-7098 GCF_045577275.1 Methanobrevibacter sp. | reverse complement strand
GCATCTTTCTTCTGTAACTCCTGGGTAGACGGTGGATTCGTAAACGATTATGTCTCCCTTTGAAATGCATTTTCCTGCAACTTCGCTTGCAGAATCAATGAATTTAAAGTCAGGAAGTTTTTTAGGAGTGATTGGAGTAGGCACTGCTATTACAAAAAAGGAAGCCTTTTTAAGTTCTTCAGGGTCTGATGTAAAATGAATGTTTGATTTTTTTAGGTTTTCGTATCCAACTTCTCCGGACAGGTCTTTGCCTTGCCTGTACTCTTGGATTTTTTCATCATCAATATCAAATCCGATCACATCGAATTTTTTGGAAAATAAGACTGCTAGGGGCAGGCCTACATATCCTAAACCTATAATTCCTATTGATTTATTTCTATTTATTAAATCCTGAAACATAAAAATCACGAAATTAATTATTGAGTAGTTTTCATCATTTATTAACTAAATCTCTTAGAATCTATTTTTAAACTAATTTCTTTTCATATTATGATATTATTTATTGAATTAATTTATTAAATCTTATGTTTTTTAAAAGTTTCAGTTCAAGTGAATTTTTCTTTTTTCTTATTATTTTTCAGTTCAAGTAAATTTTTCTTCTTTCTCATTATTTTTCAATTTAAATAAATATTTATCTTTATTTATTAAATTAAAATGTTTTTATAAGATTATAATCATTTTTAAGCAAAATTTATAAGTTAATTCCTGAATAAATTATATTATTTATTTAAATTTTTAATATTTCAAGTTTTAGTTTTATTTTTGGTGGTAAAATGGAAATAACAGATGAGAAAATATTTAAGGTTGCATTGATCACGTCTCTTGTGGGAATTATTGGGATGCTTGCTTTTGCATCTTATATTGAACCTAAGGAAATCCAAATAAAGGACATCACAAGAAATAATATAGGTGAGACAGTAGCTGTCACAGGAGTGGTTGAGTCAATAAAGGAATCTTCCAGTGGCAGTTCATGTTTCATAGAGTTGAATGATGGTTCAGGAAAGATAAATCTGATTGTTTTTGAATCGACTTTAGTTGAACTCAATGAGGCAGGGAATGATTTAAATAGTTTTAGGGATCATAAGGTGAAGGTTATCGGAAGCATAACCGAATATAAGTCATCAATGGAGTTGATTTTATCTAATTCAAATTCCATTAAACTGGTTTCCTAAGTTAATTTTTAATAAAATATTTAAACTTCATCAACAAAAATATATTTAGATTTAAACTAATTCAAATTACTTTATCATGTAATTTAATCGATTTAATTATTTATTTTATAAAGGTCATAAAATGGTGGAAAAAAGATTATTCGGTACATTTGGTGTAAGGAGAACTGCAAATGATGTTTTAACTCCAGAATTTGCTTCACGCCTGGCAGCAAGTTATGGATCAATTGTTCAAGGAACTGTAGCTATTGGAGGAGATACAAGGACAAGCACTCCGATGCTTAAATATGCAATCACCGCAGGTTTGCTTTCTTCAGGATGCGATGTTGTGGATTTGGGAATTCTTCCAACACCAGCTATTCAATATGCTGTAAGAAATTACTACGATGGTGGAATTATTGTAACCGCTTCCCACAACCCTCCAAAGTATAACGGTTTGAAATTTGTAGATGAGTTTGGTATAGGAACTCCGGACGATATGGAAATTGAAGTGGAAAAATTATACTTCGACAGTGAGCCTATTAGGGCTTCTTGGGATAAGATTGGGGAACGCTTCACCAACGACACTATAATTAAGGAGTATATTGCTGAAACCTTAAAGAGAGTTGACACAGAGGCAATCAGAAATAGAAAACTTAAGGTTGTAGTTGATTGCGGTTCAGGAGCAGGTAGCTTTACCGCCCCATATATTCTTAAGGAATTGGGATGTGAAGTGACAACCATCAATTGTCAAGCAGATGGATTTTTCCCAGGAAGGGATCCAGAACCTATTGAACCAAATCTCCAAGACTTGATTGCAACCGTTAAAAATTTAGGTGCAGATATTGGGCTCGCTCATGACGGTGATGCAGACAGGACCATTTGCATTGATGAGAAAGGAAACTTCATTTTAGGAGACAAGACCTTTGCACTTGTTGAAAAGCACATGCTAAAGGAAAATGGCGGAGGCATCATTGTCACTACTGTAGCTACTTCTCAAGCTATTTATGATATAGCAGAAGAGTTTGGCGGTGAAGTTATAGCTACTGCTGTTGGAGATTTGCTTGTTGCAAGAAAATTAAAGGATACTGATGGATTGTTTGGTGGAGAAGAAAATGGTGGTTTGATCTTCCCTGACTTTATCTATGGAAGAGATGCAGCTATGACTGTAGCAAAGATTCTTGAAATTCTTGTTAAAGAGGATAAGCCATTGTCTGAACTTGTAGCAGAGCTTCCAGTCTATTATCAGGAAAAATTGAAAGTGGAATGTCCAGATGATTTAAAGCAAGAAGTAATGAGCAAGATTGCAGATGAAATCAAGGAAACCACTGATTTTGAACTTGATACAACTGATGGTGTAAAAATCCTAAAAGATGATGGTTGGGTAATTATCAGACCTTCAGGTACTGAACCAATCTTCAGATGTTTTGCTGAATCTGATTCCCAGGAAAAAGCTGATGAAATGGCTAGTTGGGGAATCAGTTTAGTGGAAAAATACAAAAATTAATTAAAAATTTATTTAAACTATTGATTAGAGATTAATTTTAATTATTCTCTAAATTTTACTATTTTTGAGAATATGATTCCAGACAATAATAAATCAAAATTGATACTTATTTTAGTGATTATCTTAGCGATAGCTATTGTTTTCTTTGGCTATGCAGTATCTCTGAATAATTCAAACAATTCAGATGATGCTGTTATTGCTAATGCGGATAATGCAATCAGCATTGACCAATCATATCCTGATGGGCCTACAGCTGAAGCTAAAATAGATTCTTCTAATGTAAATTCCAAGCTTCTCGGCACTAATGACTTAGGTGCTGTAGAGTTGTTGGGACCTTTTGGAAACCCGAATTCAGAAATTAAGATAGCATATTCAATTGGTATGCATCCATTGGAAAGCAAGGCACATAAGGCATTGTTTGATACTGTTGTAGCAAAGAACAGTTCTTTGGATTATTGTTATTATATCTACAAGATTAATGTAACAAATTATGACACTGATGATGAAGGCAGAATGGATGGGCAGCTTCTTGCTCAGGAATTTGTGGCCCCCCACATCATCAACAATGATTATGACCTTTTTGTAGATGTTCACAGCAATAAGGGAATGATTTCAGGAACTTATGAAGAGACCAATTTTGTCTTTGCAGTGGGAAAGGATGAAAAGTCAGAAGCTTTTGTCCAAAAGATATTAAGTAAGATGCCAGAATTGGTTTATTATTTCCCAAGTGCCCAATCCAGCCCTCCTTACATTACTTTACCAGTGGAACAAGCCGGAACTCCGACAGTCAATTATGAAACATATTGTTATGAACCGATCAATACAACTTATGACTTGATGAATAAGTTTGTGGATGTCGTTGATGATTTAGAATTTTAAGATTTTTTAAGGGATGTGTGAAAATGTATAAGAAAGATTATTCTCAAGAGCCTACAGATGAAGCGAAAGTGGATTCCTCATTATATGATGCAGAATTAATTGGAGAAAATGATTTGGGGACTGTTCATCTTCATGGACCATTTGGAAATTCAGATTCCAATGTAAGAATAGCCTATTTGATTGGAATGCATCCAATGGAAAGCAAGGCTCATAGAGGATTGTTTGATACAATAGTTGAATATGATAAAAGGGATATCTTAAATTATTCTTATAATATTTACAATATTAATGTGATTGGAGAGCTTGATGCCAAAACAGAAGGTCGTATGGATGGACAGCTTCTTGCTCAAGAGTTTGTGGCACCTCATATAATCGATAATGAATATGATTTCTTTGCAGATATTCATAGCAATAAGGGATTGAAGGGACCTGGAACTTATGAGAAAACCAATTTTTTATTTGCTCCAGGATTTGATGATGAATCCACTGAATATCTAAATACTTTGCTTGACAATATTGAAGAATTGGTTTACTATGCTCCAGAGTATAGAACAAGCCCTGAATATATTACAGTTCCAGTTGCAAAAAGTGGAATTCCAACAATTGTTTATGAAACTTTTTCTTATGAACCTATGGAAAAGACATATGATTTAAGTGAAAAATTAGTTAAGGCTATTGACAATTTGGAGTTTTGATTTTCTTTAACTATATCAATAATTTTTAATTAATTTTTTCATTATTTTTTCTTGTTTTTCATAACAAATTTTCCTTTCATTATTTTAATTCTAGCTATTATTAAAATATAGTTATATATAGTAAACCTATTTTTAATCAATCATAATTTCAATTAAATCAATTCAAACCAATTTTTTATTTATTATCAATCTCATAATCTACATAAACTAATTAATTATCATAAAAGTAGTAAAAAATAGAAAAAAGTAGCATGGATAAAGTAAATAAAAATTTTAAAAAAATCAGTTACATATTTTCCAAGCATTCCATCTTTAAAACTCTTGCATCATCATTGGATGGATCTAAGGCAAGCACTTTAGTGAATAATATTTCAGCTTCATCAAATTTATCAAGTTCCATCAATACCACGCCTTTATTGAGTAAGAATGAAGTGTTTCTTGGTTCTAGTTCAATAGCTCTGTCATAACATTCAATTGCCTCTTCGAATCTACCAAGATCCAAAAGTGCATTTCCTTTTCTGTTTTGTGCAGTTGCATCTATTTCAGAATCTTCTAAACATAACTCTAGCGCTTTATCATATGACTCTAACGCTTCTTCAGGTCTTTCCATGTCTGTCAATACATTTCCACGTGCATTCCAAACTTCCGGGTTGCTGTCATCTATGGTGATCAGTTTGTCATAAACTTCCAACGCCTTATCGAATTCTGCCAAGATTTCTAAAATGAATCCTCTCCAGTAAAGAACAACAGGATTGTCAGGGTTGGCATTCAATGCACCATCACTTGCTTCAAGAGCTTCCTCTATATTACCGGAGTTAAGCATAGCTATTGCCTTATTGTTCCAAATGTATTCATTATCCCCTTCGATTTCAAGAGCCTTATCATAACATTCAATTGACTCATCGAAACGGTCAAGTCTGCTAAGATTGTCTCCTTTTTTGTTTAAAAGATAAACATCGTTAGGGTCTATCTTCAATGCGGCATTATAGCATAAAACAGATTTGTCATATTTTCCGGTATCAAAGAGAATATCTGCTCTTTGGGTTATCATCTCTTTTTGATCAATTTTTTCCCCTTTCCATTTATTGATGTCCAATTTTTCAAAATAGATTATCTGGAACAAATCGTCATCTGAGATTTTATTTGGATACATCTTTTTAAATTCCCTAACCATATCCGCGGAATCTTCGTATCCTTCTTCCTGAGCTAATTTATCATTGTTTTTTATATCTTTGAAAGGAACTGTCTTTACATCAATGACTTCCGCTTCAAAAATTTTCTTTTTTTCTTTGGAAGCTAAATTCCAATAACAATGAAGCCTATCTCCAACTTTTAAAGGTGTTTTCCATAATTTCCTTATAGTCATTGCTTTTTTATTTGTGATTATATTAATATTCTGACTTCCAAAGGACATAATTGGCATTTTATCACCCTTTTTATTGGAGACTAATTAAAAAAATAGTCTTTAAATAAATAATTAAGTTAATCTTAATATATAATTATCTTTATTGAAAAATTTATAAACTTATCTATTTATTTTCAAGAAAATAATTGATAAGTTGTGAATATGAATCTTAGATGCTTCTTTGACCAAATTCTGCAGTTTTTACGTTTATGTCTTGGTCTGGATGTGTCTCTTTGATTCTTCTTGCAATATCTTCCATGTCATGAGGATTAGGTTCTTCAGCTTCAGCTAAAGATTCATCCAAAACGCATCTGTTTCTGAATTGCTGTATTGTGTATAGGTCACAATCCACTTCATCAACTATTGTAAACAAGTCTTCTTCTGTAAGTAATTTCGGACAATAGGTTGTTCTGCATTCTAAGGTAATGTCATCATATTCATTTACGATTTCCATGGATTCCTTCACCTTATCTCCAATATCTGCATTGATGACATCTTTATATTTGTCAAAAGGAGCTTTGACATCCATAGCTACATAGTCAACCAATCCTAAATCCAAGACCTCTCTTAATCTGTCAGGGTAAACTCCGCTTGTATCCAATTTGGTCTTAAGCCCTATTTTCCTGACGTATTTGAAGATTTCAATCACATCTTCATATTGCACTAAAGGTTCTCCACCTGAAACCACAACAGCATCCATGAATAGTGCAGAATCATCAATCTTTTCATAAATCTCTTCCAAACTGATTTCAGTTCCCTCTTCCAATATTTCGCTGTTACTGCAATAAGGACACCTAAGAGGGCATTTTGCTAAAAATATTACAAATGACATATTTTTAGGATATTCAATTGATGATGTAACTGTTACACTATATTCCATTTTTTCATCTCGTAATTAATTTTAGTTTTTATTAGATCTTTTTATTTTATTTTATTCTTTTTCCAAAATTTTATTTTATTTTATTTTTTGATAATTATTCGTTTAGGATTTCTCTCATCACATCTAGGAATTTCTTATCTTCTTCCAATGTACATATGCTGATTCTGAAGTAATACTCATCCAATCCTTTAAAGGATGTGCAGTCTCTTACAATCATTCCTCTTTTCATGAACTCTCTTGTAAGTTCCGCTGCTGTAAATCCAGTATCGTGAATGTCAATCAGCATGAAGTTGGAATAGGATTTATAGACTTTGACGGATTTCATTTTTGATATCTCATCATATAGGAAATCTCTGCTTTCTATTCCGTCCTTAATGGATTTTTCAATGTATTCAGTGTCTCTAATTGTAGTGAGAGCTGCTACATAGGAAAGCTTTGTAAGGGAGAAAACAGGTTTGATTCTGTGCATGAATTCAATGATTTCCTTGCTTGAAATACCATAACCGATTCTCATACCTGCAAGGCCCATTACCTTAGACATTGTTCTAAGTATGAAAATGTTGTCATATTCATCCAAAAGGTTC
>NZ_JAZNIB010000153.1:0-4152 GCF_045577275.1 Methanobrevibacter sp. | reverse complement strand
ATAACAATATAAAAAAATTAATTAAAAAAATAATAATTAAAATAAAAAAATAAATTAGGAAAAAATCCTAATTTAATAAAAACAGACCAGATAATTTAAGATTAAGATTATCTTAATTTACATTCGTCTTAACCTAAGTAGTGGTCAGGACCAAATGGTTGTGGGGATAATCCTTTTCTTTCTCTGATTTGTCTGATAATTTGATCTTGCAATTCTCTTGGTAATCTTTCAAAACCAGAGTTTTCAGTAGACCATAAACATCTACCTTGAGTTGCAGACCTGATTTCACCAGCAAAACCAAACATTTCAGCTACAGGTACTTTAGCTTCAACGTTTACCATATCACCTTCAGTTGGCATGTCGACGATTTGGCCTCTTCTGTTTAAGATTTCTTTAGTAACGGATCCCATATAGTCAGTTGGGGTGTTAATGAAAACTTTTTGAACAGGTTCGAGTAAGGTTGGGTCAGCCATCATCATACCACCTTTAATAGCGTTACGGATAGCAGGTAAAATTTGAGCAGGTCCTCTGTGAACTGCGTCTTCGTGAAGTTTTGCATCTACAAGAGTGAATTTCATACCCATTGCAATTTCGTTTGCAACTGGACCTTCTTCAAGTGCAGATTCGAAACCTTCAATAACAAGCTCTTTAATCTCATCTAAGTATTGAATACCACGAGTCATGTTGATGAATAAGGATTTGTTGTAAACATCCCATACTCTTCTAGCTTCTTCTTTGTCAAGACCATGTTCAATGAATTTTTGAGCTTCTTCCTTATCTTTGATTTTACCTTCTTTGATGTCACCATTTTGCAATGCTTGGAAGATTGAATCTTCTAAAGGTGCAACTTCAAGGTATAATCTGTTATGCTTGTTAGGAGATTTACCTTCTACAGGGTTAGCAGTTTTTCCTGCAACAGTTTCTCTGTATACAACAATAGGTTCGGAAGTGTTGATGTCTACACCTTTGTTGTTGATTCTTACACCAATAACTTCTAAGTGAAGTTCTCCCATACCGGAAACTAAGTGTTCACCGGTTTCTTCGTTAATGTTAACGTGGATGGTTGGGTCTTCTTTTGCAGTTTGTCTTAATACTTCAATAAGTTTTGGTAAGTCTTTAGTATTTTTAGCTTCTACAGCTACAGTAACTACAGGTTCAGAAATGTGTTCGATTCCTTCAAATTCTACAATCTTGTTTTCAGGAGAACAGATGGTTTCACCTGCGGTAGCTCCTTTTGCACCAGTAATGTAAACAATGTTACCAGCAGGAACCTTTTCAGTAGGAACTCTTTCAGGACCGAAGAAAACACCTACTTGTTGTACTCTGGATCTAGCTTGACCTCCTACTAAGAATACTTCAGTACCTTGTTCTACAGTACCACCATATACTCTACCGGTAGCTACTTCACCAGCGTGCTTGTCTACAGATACATTAGTAACCATTACAGCTAAAGGTCCATCAGGGCTGGTGTTAACCATGGTTTGACCAGCTTCACTTTCAATGTCTCCATCCCAAATGTTAGGACATCTGTATTTTTGGGAAACTTCAGGAGATGGTAAGTGTTCTACTACCATACCTAATAATACTTCAGCTAAAGGTACTTTTTGAGCTAATTCTTTTTGATTTTCATCATTACAGTAATCAATAATGTCTTTGAAGTTGATTCCAGTTTCTTGCATCATAGGAATGTTGATAGCCCAGTTGTGGTATGCTGAACCGAATGCTACACTACCGTCATCCACTTTTACAAGCCATTCTTCTTTTTTGTCTTTAGGAGCCATTTTGCTGATTAATTTGTTAGCTTCATTGATGATTCCAATGAATTTGTTAGCTAATTCTTCAGGTCCTAATTTTACTTCGTTGATTAATCTGTCAACTTTGTTAATGAATAATACTGGTTTAACTTTTTCTCTTAAAGCTTGTCTAAGTACAGTTTCAGTTTGAGGCATGATACCTTCTACTGCACATACAACTACTACTGCACCGTCTACAGCTCTCATTGCACGAGTTACGTCTCCACCAAAGTCAACGTGACCAGGAGTATCAATTAAGTTAATAAGATATTCATCACCATGGTATTCGTGTACCATAGATACGTTTGCAGCATCGATAGTAATACCACGAGCTTGTTCTTGTTCGTCGAAATCTAAGAATCTTTGATCTCCAGCAAGTTCTTCAGAAATCATTCCTGCACCTGCTAAGAGGTTATCGGATAAAGTAGTTTTACCGTGGTCAATGTGTGCACAAATACCTATGTTTCTGATAGATTGAGGTTGGTACATCAATTCTTTGATTTTTGCAATCATTTTGTCTCGTCTACTCAAAATCATCACCTATAAACATCATGTTTATTATTTAAGTCAATATATCTAAGTCATTTAGTCTTTTATATGTCTTTTAAATTAAAAATTAAAAAATTTAAAAAATTTAAAAAATTAAAATTAATCATATATAAGAGAAACCTATAAAAAAATTATAAATTTCAAATAAGATATGATCAATTCTATGATTATCAAATACACTAAAATTAGTGTGCTGCTTTTGCAACTCTTTCTTTTTCTTCTTTTTTCTGTAAAGCGAAACTTCTAGTATCTTCTTCAGAAGCAAAGATTAATTCATTTGCTAAACATTCAGCAACAGATTTTTTGTTTTTGAATGCAGATTGTAAAGTTCCTCTAGTTAAGAATCCTAAAGAAAGGTCTACTCTTCTTTGTGGAGAAATGTCTACCGCTACTTGGTATCCGATACCACCGTATTTGATACGGGTAGTTTCTTCACGAGGAGAAGTGTTTTCAATTGCAGTAACTAAAACTTGAACAGGGTTCTTTTTAGTTCTTCTGTTAATTATTTCTAAAGCTTCTTTTACGATATTGTAAGCTTTGTTCTTTTTACCAGAGTTTCTTTCAGTTCTCATGATTTTGTTCATTAATCTTTCTACGATAGAAACTTTGGATTTTGCAAATTGTCTTTTTACATGTCTACCTAAAGTATGAGGAACGATAGTTTCATCTAAGCAAATGTATCTTTTTAAACCTAAATCTTGTACCTCTACTTCATCAAGGTCCCATTTATCAAATAATTTAGCCATAAAAATTACCTCAATTATCTTACTGGTTTATCGATTTTTCCACTTACCATTTCGGATAAAGCAACATTGTTAACTTTACTTACTTTCCAACGAACTCCAGGAATGTCTCCCATGGATCTTCCGGATGGTCCACCGATTCCTTCAATCATAACTTCATCGTGCTCATCGATAAAACCGATTGCTCCGTCACCTGGTGCAAATGCAGTTAATTGTTTACCGTTTTTGATTAATTGAACACGAACACATTTACGAATAGCAGAGTTAGGTTGCTTTGCTTCGATACCTACTTTTTCAATAACGATTCCTCTAGCTTGAGGTGCCCCTTCGAGAGGGTCTGCTTTTACATCTAAACGTAATGCTCTTCTTTTGTAGTCTACGTCTTTCCATTTAAAATTTTGTCTATTCTTTTTAAGCTTTTTAGCAGCAAAAAGTCCTGGCATATTTATTCTTCCTCTTTAGTTTTTACGACAAACGTCTTTTTGAATAAATAATAAGATTAAAATAATTAATTCCATTAGATAGAAGTCCACCGCTGCGATTTACTATTATACTCCAATCTCTACTCAACATCTAAACTAAGGTGATTAAGCTTAATTTAGATTCAAAATACTAAAATTATACGATAAAATAACCATATAATAGCAATCAAAACTCCTATACAAAATAGAATATAAGTATAGAATCTAATTAAAATACATTAATCAAATACTGTCTTTGATTGATTCGATCAATGCTATAATCATTGAAGCTCATTTTGAAAATCAATGATGTGAAAATAATATAGGTTAACTATAATATAATAGAAAACTATAGCAAAATGCACACAAGCTATTAGTTTTAAGAAATAACAGATTATAGCCATATCCACCATACCAATCAACATAAAAAATTAAATAAAACTTTTTTTAGAAAAATGTTGATAAGGTATAATGTTACCTATTATAATAATATATTATAATAACTTTATTAATAAATGTTTGGTTTTTTGATAGTATTAAAATTGTAAAAATAAAAAAATTCAAAGATTTGAATTGAAAAATTAATAATTAAAAAACTAATAATTA
>NZ_JAZNIB010000152.1:0-4035 GCF_045577275.1 Methanobrevibacter sp. | reverse complement strand
AATCAGAAATTATGAAATATATTACTTCTACTCATTTAACTTTATATAAATTAGGGGAAATGTATGATTATTTCTATAGTTTAATGCCTATGTCCACTGGAGTGTTAAAAGACTTTGATTTAACATATGTAAAAGGAAATGGATTTACTCTTAGATTTCCTACTACATATATTAATGATAAAATACCTAAATATAAATTATAAAATAAAGCTATTTAAAGGATTGAATCAAAATAAAGGATAAAATCTAAATAAAGGATAAAAAAATAAAATAAAATAAAAAAAATAAAAAAGAAAAAGTAAAGTGATTAACTATAATCAGCTAATCTTTTAATTCTTTTAAGCATGTCTGGGTGTGTAGACAACAATTCCATCATCTTATTGGAAGTACCTACATTCACTTTAGAATCTTTTAAGACATTTAACTCTTCAGCACTGATTGTACCATCATGATCAAGGTCCAATTGAGCTAAATTGTTGAATTCGTTTCTTGCATTAGAAATGTCAGTTAAGAAAAATGCTTTTGTACCTTCAATATCTTTTATTTCAGAATTTGGAACTCTTGCTGCACCATAAACCAATTTATATAATGCAGAAGCTAATTTTTCAGGTCTGCAACCTAATTCCACACTGCCAGCATCAGCATAATATTCCCTAATTCTGGATATGAACAATACAATCAATTGGCCTAAGAAATAAGCAATCAATGCTACAAATCCTAATAGGGCTCCACCATTATCGTTATCTCCACCTCCTGAAAACATAAGGGAGAATGATAGATAGTAACAGATCAATGGAATGGCACTTACAATAGTTGTTATAGCCATATCATTATGTTTAATATGAGACATTTCATGGCCTAAGACCGCTCTAAGTTCCTCTTCATCTAATAATCCTAAAATCCCTTTGGTAACACATACATGTCCACTGCGTTTGGATCTTCCATAAGCAAAAGCGTTTGGAACCATAGTATTTGATATTCCAACTTTAGGTTTAGGAATATTTGCAGCTGCAGCTAATTCTGACACCATTTGGTGTAGTTGAGGTGCTTCTGCTTCGGATAATTGGTGTACTCCCATGGAGCTTTCCACAATCTTTGGACCGAATAGATATTGCAGGAATAAAACGCCTATACCTGCTATTGCATAGAATCCATAAAAGCCTCCAAAACCTAAACAATTACCTGCCAGCATGATCAAAACATATACTAAACCAAACATGACAGCCATTGAAAGCCATAATCTTAATTTGAGTTTCCAAGTTCCTTTCATATTAAAACCCCTTTAAATTATTTATTATAATTAAAAGCTAAATAAGGTTGTTTGCCCTTTATCCAATTCTTCCTTTTTCTCTTTTTTAGGTTTAGATTCATCATCAGAAGATTTCTTTTTTCTTAATTTTGATTTAGGACTGTTGCTTAAAGAGTATTCATTAGCAATCTCATCCAACTCATCATCATCAAAATCATCAAAGATATCCACTACTGTAGAATTCTTATGTGAATCAATATCATCAATTTCCTCTTCAATATAATCAGATTCTTCAATCTCTTCTAATTCTTGAGGTGGGATTTCTCTAAAGATACCTTCTTTAATGGAATTTCTCCATTCTTCTTTCTCTTCTTCCCTCATTTCTGCCTTGATCTTTTCCATCTTATTGATAACAGATTTAGGAATCTTTTTCTTTCTGAAGAATTTTATTTCATCATCTTCAAGTTCTAAAAAGTCTGAAATCTCCCATGCTACCTCATCATTTTCAAACATTATTTCAAAGTATGGGAAAATTGTATATGCAACTTGAAGTGAAACATGCATCTTCTCTTCCATTTTAGAAGCTATTTCATCTCTTAAAGCCCTTTTTCCACGGGTTCTTCCCATAAGGCTGAAAGCCATAGGGCTCATGACCTTACTGTATTTTCTGTAGGTGTCCCTTTTTGCTGTGGAAACTCCTACACCCATAAAGTCTGATGCATATTTCCAATAACCATAATATTGACTTGAACGAGTTCTTCCGAAGTACAAATCAGCTTGTGAAATCATCTCATAAGCCTGTTTAATTTCCTTATTGCTTTCATATTCCCTCGGAATATTTTCAGCGATATACTCCATCACAAGTGTTGGATCTTCTGTATTTTCAAACATTGAACGTTTTACATGCTCAGGATTCTTGCTTTTCAAGACCCTTGTTACAGTATCGAATATGGTGCTTGTATTGTCCTTTTGGCTTGTGGAATCCAAAGCTTCCTCTGTCAATTCTCCACCATTTTCAACTAAAGCTTGCAATGTATTTATTGCTGAACGCAAATCTCCGCTAGACCTTTTAGACAATTTCATCAAGACTTCTTTATCCACTTCAATTTCTTCACTCTTAAGCACCACATCACGTAAGTACTTGTTGATTGAAGGAGATTTGATCTTATCCATCTTAATGACTTGAACATTCTTCTTGATAGTGGTTAACTTGTTGCTATACAAATCATTAGCCATCATGATAATTGGCTGTTTGCTTTCCTTAATGATTTTATTTAAAGCTCGAGTTCCCCCTCTATCATTGGTTCCATGAATCCCGTCCACTTCGTCCATTATTATTAATTTACGGTTGTTTCCAAATAATGAGTAGGTGTTTGCTGATTCACCTATGGTGTTCATCAGCAAATCATAGGAACGCTTGTCACTTGCATTCAATTCAATGTATTCAGAGAATTCATTTGCAATGATATGAGCTATTGTAGTCTTTCCTGTTCCTGCAGGTCCTACAAGCAATAAAGGTGGTTGAGGGTCATTGTTATTCCACTTTTCAACCCATGATTGAATAATCTGCTTTTGTTTAACATTACCGGCCACATCATCAAAGCTTTTCGGCCGATATTTATCAGTCCATAACATAATATTTACCTATGCCAATAATAAGCTCATAAAAATTTAGCAAGCAATGCTTCCAATTGAATTCTTGGATTAGCTCCTTCTCTGATTCTAAAATCTGTTTCAGCTATTGCACCGATTAGGTTCATATAGATGTCCCCATCCAATTTTCCAGCCATGACTCTTCCGGAAACATCCTGATAAATCTGATTGACCATATCTTCTCCGCTTGTACCTTGTAAGATCATCACTTCCCTTAGGATTTCACGGGATTTCATAAAGTCTCCTATTAAAGCAGCATTGACCATATTCTTAATCTCTTGAGGTTTTGCTTTAGAGACTACTTCAAATACATGGTCTTCTGTAATTGATCCTGTAGATGCAGCAGATTGCAACATATTTACAGATTTACGCATATCACCTTCAGCGAAGTTTACAATAGTGTTGATTGCCTCATCTTCATATTGGCAACCTTCAGCATCTGCAATATATTTTAATCTATCAGCTATCTCTTCCCCTTTGATTGGTGTGAATCTGAAAATTGCACATCTTGATTGGATAGGGTCTATGATTTTAGAAGAATAATTACATGAAAGTATAAATGAAGCGGTTTTTGTATACATCTCCATTTCACGTCTTAAAGCATGTTGAGCGTCTTTGGTCATGTTATCAACTTCGTCAAGGAAGATGATTCTGAATGGAGCCCCAACAGGTTTCAAACGACAGAAATTCTTAATGTTTGTTCTTACTGTTTCAATTCCTCTTGCATCGGAAGCGTTCAATTCCAAGAAGTTTTGTCTCCAATATTCACCAAGAATTGCTTTAACCAAAGCAAGAGCAGATGTTGTTTTTCCAACTCCTGCAGGACCAGTAAACATTAAATTCGGCATACTTCCTTCTTCCACATACTGTTTTAATCTGCTTACAATATGCTTTTGTCCAACAACATCATCTAAAGTTTGCGGTCTATATTTTTCTACCCAAGGTCCTAACATATTATCACTTTATTAATCATTAATTTCAAATTTTATTCATTGTTTAATATTTAATCTAGAGATATAAATTCCCAAATATATTTAATTTATCCCAAATCTCTTTAAATACCTTTAAATTGAATTTAAATCTATTTTAGACTAAATTTTTTATATTTTGAAAAATACTTAAACTTATATATT
>NZ_JAZNIB010000151.1:0-1579 GCF_045577275.1 Methanobrevibacter sp. | reverse complement strand
AAAAGTAAAAAAATTAAATATCAAAATTATCTTTCAAAAATAAAAAAAAAAAGTAAATTTTACACATACAGATTATGCCAACTCTTTATTATGGAATAGATCAATATGGGCATATTTTGAAAATCTATATATGATAAATGGTACGGACAATGTAAATGAAATAATGGACATCAGCAATATTGATGTGGTGAACCATGATTCTATTAGCACTCCACCAAGGACTATTCCAATTGTTCTGTTTAAATTAACAATGAACAAATAGAATCCATTAGCGAATTCAGGCGCATCCTTTGCTGCTGTAGAGATTGTATATTGTGCTATGGTCTGCATTGATCCATCCAAAAGACCGAATAAAATCAATATCACAAACATTGGCCTATCCATATGAACACATATAATCATAACCAACATAAGGGCTATAAAGACAATAGGATACAATGTAACAGTCCGTTTAAGATTTTTCTGCATAAACTTACCAATTAAGCTTGTTCCAAACACTCCTGCAAGTCCATTGAAGAAAAGGTATATGGACAAAACATCATATGGAAGTTTTGTGATTGTTTCCAAAATCAATGTGAAGAAGTTATAAGTTACTGAAACCCCTACTCCAATAAATAGTATTGACATAATAGAAATGATGAAAAGTTCGCATTTTGCTATATGGAACTGATCAAGAATGCCTTTTGTTTCCTTTTGGATTTTCGGAAGAAACAGTATTGTAAGTATCAGACTTACAAGATTAATCAAAGCAATCCATAGAAGTGTGTAATTATATCCATAGGCGGTTGTAATGTAAACCGAAAATGAAGCTCCAAATACGCATCCGCTTGTTATTCCCAATACAACCTTGTTCACATTATCTGGATCAACATCCCCAATATATGTTAGTGCAAAGCTTATTGCAGTTGAATAGAAAAATGCTGGAATGATTCTCAATATGAATGAAATCATAAAATCATTCACAAATGACTGGGTTAATGTAGTTATGACGGTAACTGCCAATGCAATGATGAAAAATCTTTTACGTTCATATTTTGAAAGGTATGCCGGCAGGAATATCGCTGTAATTCCAACAATGAACAAGAATGTTCCAACATATAAGCTACTTGCCTCCAAATCCACTGCATAAAAGTTAGCTATTTCATTAGAAAGTCCAGATACGCTTAATAATGTCGACAATGAAAATGTTATAAAAAATAATGTTAATAAAATCTTTTTATTATACCTCATGTATTTTCCTACTTTATAAACTTTTAATAATTTGACTGATTGATTCATAAATAATTGAATTAATTAAATATTAATAATTCGCATAATATGAGTCTAAAATTGAATTAATAATTTAAATAATTCGCATAATATGAGTCTAAAATTGAATTAATTGAAATCTTAAAGGTTGAAAAAAGTTTGAAAATCAGGTCATTTATAAAATGGAAAATAATTTAATCATTAAATACATTAAAATTACTTGATTTAATCATTAAATGAATTATAATTAATAAATTTAATCATTAAATTATTTACAAAAATGAAATCATGACTGTGAATAATACCTCATTCACCCAAAAGATTCTAGTTA
>NZ_JAZNIB010000150.1:0-1719 GCF_045577275.1 Methanobrevibacter sp. | reverse complement strand
GTATTTTAGTATTATTGAATGTTCAAACTCTTCGAAATTATTAAAATGATACTCTTCATAGTATACTATCAAGATTCTTATTTGTCTTTCCTTTTTATCGATTGATTCGATTTCACAGAACTCATTCAGCAATTCTGGGTCGTAATCATCGTAATATTCATCATTATCCTCTTTTTCGGATTTGAATTCAAGGAATTTTTCATATTCCTCCATTTCTAAAAGCTCTTCCTCATCAAAGAGGTCTTCTTCAGCTTCAATTTTATAAAGTTCAATATGGTCATTGTCGTGGTCTATATCAAGCAATTCGTTGTGGTTCAATCCGATTCCAACTATTTTTCCTGTCTTTAAGTTGATGATTGTCTTTCCAGTTGATTCATATGGAATCCAATTATCCAATGCAGGTTCAATGATCTCCCTAACTGTTAAGCTTTCTATCAGTCTTCTTAATTCCTCTTCACTTAACATGATAATCCTCATTTTCTTTTTTATATTGATTTTAAACCTTTAAATTTCATTTTTTAAATATTGATTTTTGTCCCATTTAAGGCTCATAATAAATTATAAGTATTATATAAATCATAAATATTTTTACTTATATTTAATATTTATTTGATTTTATAAAAAACTTATTTGTATTTAAAATTATTCTAATTCGGTGATTTCATGTTTGGTACATCAAGCATTCAAGAGAGAAGAAGATATTATAGGGAGGAATGGTCTGAAAAGGACATTCCAGATTTTATATCCGAAGGAATCACCAAAAGAGAATTCGGTTTTGACCATTTAGGGCACGGTCCTAATGACAGATATAAGGTATTTTTTGGAACAACTGCCCTTAAACGATTTTTAAGAACCAAGACTCCTTTTGCAGCATACATCTCTGTAGCATTTTATGCAAATCCACGTAATCGTGGAGGATGGGAAAAGGCAGAATACATCTTTGATATTGATGCTAAGGACTTGCCTATACGCTCATGCAACTGTGATGGGGTTTGCGAGATATGCCTAGGTGAAGCTCTTGAGAGAGTAAATATAATGTTGGATACATTAAAAGGTGATTTAGGTCTTAAGAACATTCATTTAATCTATTCTGGAAGAGGATTCCACATAAGGATACTTGATCCTGTGATGATGGAGGCAGACAGTGACTTGAGAGCTGAAGTATTGAAGTATGTTGCTGGTGCTGAAGTTCCAAAGGCAGAATATCCGAATATCATGCCTGGAGGAAAACCATATAACTTTGAGCACTTTTCCATTCCAATAGCATATCCTGCTGTGTTTACTGAAAAGGTCAAATACAATATCCTTCATTTGAAAGGGGATGAGAACCTTGACGGAATCAATAAGCGTCTCATGAAGGATTTGATAAAGCATAGGGATTATCTTTATGAAGACGATTGGGGTTCATTCAAGCAAAATATTGGTCCAAGAAGATATAAGGATATGGTAAATGCAATGGCAAGAGTAAACCTTGCAACAATCGATGCAAAGGTAACAATTGACTTGAAGAGAATCTTAAGGCTTCCAAGTTCCTTGCACTCCAAGGTAAGCATGAAATGTGTTGAAGTCAAGAATCCCGAGACATTTGATCCTTTTAAGCATGCTGTTCCTAAGTTCGTATATGAAAGAAAAGATGAAAATGTAGCAGAAAAATAATTTTTATATCTATTTTTTTTCTTAATTTTATAAAAAATTAGTGAAAACATGACTCAATTGCCT
>NZ_JAZNIB010000149.1:0-14902 GCF_045577275.1 Methanobrevibacter sp. | reverse complement strand
TTCTCTTCTCTTTTTTCCTCTCTTTTTTCTTTAAACTCTTCTATCTTTTCCTCTCTTTTTTCTTTAAACTCTTCTATCTTTTCCTCTCTTTTTTCTTTAAACTCTTCTATCTTTTCTTCTCTTCTTTCTCTTAATTCTTCTATTTCCTCTCTTTTTTCCTCTTTCCATTCTTCTCTTCTTTCTTTTAGTTTTTCAATCTTTTCTTTCCTTTTTATGGTAAATGCTCTAACTGTGTATTTGAGTTCATATTCTTCATCGAAGTGGTTGAACAAGTATCTGAGGAATTTATAATAAATTATTGAGGAACATATCTCAGAAATCACTATTCCAATCAAGACAGAGGATCCATCAGTTATGTATTGAGTTATTATGTAAATACAAACAATTTCAATTGCCACTTTAATTATGGTAAATGTTAGGGAATAGAGACTTTTACCGAATCCGTCAAGCATCTTTGATGAAATTGTGGAAATTGGTACTATAGTGTTTATAACGATTCCTGCAGCAGATATCCAAAATATTGCATTATCCATATCTGTGATGGAGAATAGGCTAAATGCATAGTTTCGTATGAAAAAGAACGCTATGATTATGACAAATGCTGTTGATACAGCAATTTTCAGCACATAGTTATACATTTCTTCTAGCTTATCAAATCGTTCTGCACCAAACAAATGCCCTGTAACGCTCATCAATCCTCTACCATAACCTTTAACAGGAGCATTCAACAAGGTTCTGATTTTATTTGATACGGAATAGAGTATCGGTCCAATGGCCCCCATTGTTCCAATCAATATGACATTTATAAATGACATTGTGAAGCTCCATATTGCATCATCCAAGAAATTAGGCAGAGCCACTTTAAAGATTTCAACAAGTATGTATGAGCGGAATTTGAAATACTTTAAGCTTAAAGGTATTTTAGTTCTTCCATGTGTGTACATATAAAATAGAATTGTGAATGTTATCATGGAAGAGAGAACACTGGCATATGCTGCACCTTTAATCCCTAAATTCAAATCAAAAATAAAAATTGGGTCCAAAATAATATTAAGGATGTTTGAAGCTATTATCAGAATGGTTGGAGTATGTGAATTTCCCTCTGCCTGGAAAGTTTCAGAAAATAGATTATTCAACATGAATATGTATGCAAAAACAACCATTGGGACTAAATAATCAAAGATAAGGACATATGAATCCCCTGAATCCAGTCTGTACAATATTCCTTGTGCAAACAATAGGCAGAGAACTAGCAAGACCCATATGAGATTGGAGATTATCATCCCATGAATCAATGTATTGTATGCGCTTTCATAGTCTCCAGTACCTAAAAAACGAGACATCATTGAATTGGTTCCCTGTCCTATGGAATCACCGAATGAAAAGATAAGGCTGGTTATTGGTATTGAAACACCTATTGCATAAAATGCCTCTACACTTATTCTGGATACCCATAGCATATCCACTATGCCGTAGATTGCATCAAAAAGACAAAATGCGATTATCGGAATACTCAATTTCCAAAAGGATTTTTTAGGCACTGAAACCAAATCAATTTCTTTATTCATATGTAGATATATATTTAACCACGTTAATATTCTTTTCTTCTTAACCGATTTATTTAAAGCATTAATTTTAAAAAAATTTGCATTGTCTTAAATGAAATAAATATTTATAATGAGGTTGTGGGATTATTAAGGTTAAAATCTTTTTTATACTATTCTGTTCATTAATTTTATTGTCTTCATTAAATTCTATTCAACATCAGATGCTGATTTAGTCATTGGTTTAATTGATTAAATTATCAATTAGATGATGTTTTAATATCTAAATATAAATATTCAAATGAATAAAGTTAATTAATAGAGAAGTTATTCTAAGGATTATTTTAAAAATTAGAAATCTTAAAAAAAGTTCAAATTCAGTGATTATCATGTTTTTAACCAAAGAAGAAGAAAAGATGGCTAATGGTGAATATGGAGAAACCATTAGAAAAAGTATGGATATTCTGATTGCACTTGGAGACATTTACGGTGCAGAGAAATTTGTAGACATCAAGTCTGCACAGGTTTCAGGAGTGTCCTATAAGACCATAGGCCAAGCAGGTCTTGAATATCTTGAAGACCTTGCAAGCACTGCTGAGATTATCTATAATGAAAATGGAACTATAAGCGACAAAAGTGGAATTGCAACAATATCCGCTACATTGAATCCTGCTGGAACTGACCTTGACAATTGGGAGGATTTCGGTTTTCCACCAGAATTCGCTAAAAAGCAAGTTGATATCTGCAATGCATATGGGGCACTTGGAATAAGCACTACCTGTACATGCACTCCATATTTGATTGGAAACGTTCCAAGATTAGGGGATCATGTTTCATGGTCTGAATCATCTGCAGTTGCATATGTAAATTCAGTAATCGGTGCAAGGACCAATCGTGAAGGAGGTCCTGGTGCATTGGCTGCAGCTATTGTAGGAAAAACTCCTTTATATGGTTTCCATTTAGATGAAAACAGAACTGCAAACCTCTTGGTGGATGTGGAATGTGAACTTGAAAGGGCAGATTTCGGTGCTTTAGGATATGCTGTTGGACAGGTTGTCAAGGATGGTGTACCTTACTTTAGAATGCAGAACAAGTCCTATCAAGTTGAAAACGGTAATTTAAAGGCTCTTGGTGCAGCATTGGCTTCAAGCGGTGCAGTGGCGTTATACCATGTGGAAGACATCACTCCAGAGTACAAGTCTGCTGATGTTGGCAATGTGGATGACAAGATCACAATCACTAAAGATGACATAATTGATACCAGAGAAAAGCTTTCAACTGCTGATGGATATGCTGATTTGGTCTGTTTAGGCTGTCCTCATGCTTCATTGGAAGAAGTCAAAGAGGTGGCTGAGATTGTCAAAGGCAAAAAGATTAAAAATGAGCTTTGGGTCTGTACCTCAATCAATATCAAGGAAGCTGCTAAACGTTTAGGATACTTGGAAGCTATTGAAAGTGCAGGAGGTAAAATCTGCTGTGATACATGTATGGTAGTTGCTCCAATCGAACAGATGGGATATGAAGTCATTGGAGTCAATTCTGCTAAGGCAGCAAATTATGTACCTTCAATGTGCGGTTTGAAAGTCATTTATAATGATATAGAAAACCTATTAGATTTCGAATAAATCTATTTTTTCTCAACTCCTTTCTTATTAGAGAAAACCTATTAGATTTCGAATAAATCTATTTTTTCTCACTTTTCTTTCTTATTTTTTTTATTAATTATTTTTTTATATTTTAATTTTATTCATAACTATTTTTTAATAATCTTATCCTAATTGCGCAATTTTTTAATAAAGTTTAAGTTATATAAGAATAATAAATAATATCATATAAATCTATGAATCATTTTCTTGATTTATAAATTGAAAAAAATTCAAATTCAATAATTAGAATTATTAAAATTTTTTAATTCAAATAAAATTACATAAACCCTTCAAGGAGTGTTAAACTAATGAATGTTATTGTTGTAGGAGCAGGAAATGCAGGTCGTCCTGTTGCAAGATTATTAAACTATGCTGGCCACACGGTAAAGATAACCGATCCAAAGAAGATAGAAGACTTCCATATGGATGTTCAAAAGACTTTAAGACTTATGGAAAAAGAAGGAGTGGAACTTGACTTAGGTGTATTCGAACCAAGTCTTGATGGAATCGATACAGTTTACCTATCTCCAACTGTACCTGAAAATGCTCCAGCTTACAGAATCATAAAAGAAGCTAATTTGGATGTTTTCACAAATGAGGACTTCGGTAGATTGGCAGACAGTTTCATTGACATCGACATCATCGGTATCACAGGAAGTGTAGGTAAGACCAGTACCACCCATATGGTAACCGAAATCTTCAGAACTGCAGGTCATCAAGTTTGGATCTGTTCATCCATGACCCAAAACCTTGTAAGTGAAGTAATTGTGGATGGAATCATCAAAGGAATTCCAAAGAAATCCACCATTGCTGTATTGGAACTTCCTCACGGTACTGCAGGATTGATGGGTGAACTCAAGCTTAAGGTTGGTGCACTCTTAAACATCTATGAAGAGCACTTGTCTGAGTTTGGCGGTTCAATGGAAAGATACACCCAAAGAAAAATGTTCATTGCCAAAAACAGCGAAAACTTCATTACAAGCATTCACTGTAAGGATACTGTAAAAGAGGCAAGACCTGATGCAATCTTTTACGCTATGGTTAAGGATTTACCTGGATATGATCCATCCAAAAAATCCGAATACTTCGATAAGGTGGCAAACTTTGAAGAAATTGCTATCGGTGAAGGTCAAGTATGTAATTTTATTGGTGACAGCGCTAAAGGCGCTATTGACATTGCCTATAAATTCAGAAACAAATCAAATGAACTTAAAAAAGGCAGTTTCCAATCTGAGTTCCATATGATGAGCTACTACTATGAAAATGCAGTTGCTGCTACAGCTATTGCAATGGCATACGGATTGCCAGTAGAAATCATCAAACAAGGACTCGCTAACTTTAAAGGACTTTCCGTACACATGGAATACATTGGAGATTATAATGGAAGGGAAGTCTACATTGATGCTTCATACCTTATAGAAGGTATTACCGCTGCACTTGACTTCTTAGGTGATAGAAGTTTGGTCCTATTGTTGGATAACTTCGACACTTCCACCTACAGAGACAAGAAGGAAACCGGTAAGCTCATGGGTAAGTATGCCGATGTAATGGTTGCTACCGGATTCAATGAGGTTTATCAAAGGGTGGACCTTGCACCTGCTCAGGAATTGCTTGATGCTGCAGTTGATTCAAAGGCAGTTAAGGTAATTGCAGGAACTATGGAAGAAGGTGCAGAACTTGCAATCAAATATTCCAAACCTGGAGATACAATCCTTCACTTAGGACCTCAATTGATGCAGGATCCAGAAGGAATCATGGAAAAAATAGTAAGCGGTTTGGAAGAAGGTTGTAAAAAGTACGACTAAGCTTTTAATTAATGGAATGATTTTATTTGAAAAATCATTTCTATTTTAATTTTAACTATTATCAAATTATCTTATTTTATTTTTCTTTTTTTATAATCTATCTTATCATGAAGGTGTTAAATTGAATAGTTTAGAGCTCTCTTCTATGTCTGATGAAGAATTGGCTTCATTAGACTTGGAAAATAAAACCTTTGGTGTTATTGGTGTCTGTGGGGTTGTTGGAAACTTGGTTGCAAGAATCCTTATGGACAGAGGATTTGATGTTGTCGGAACAGACATCTCATCAAAAGAAGACTGCAGATTTTACTCCTCATTTGAAGGATATGACATTGAAATATTCTTTGGTGGACACCCTGATGAATTCTTTGAAAAGATAGATTTCATAGTGCCTCCTCCAAGTATGCCTAAGACTGCTAAGGTTTTGGAATTAGCTAATGAAAAAGGCATTGATCTCATTGAACTTGGAGACATTTTTAAGCTATTCAGTCCTGATAAAAATGTCATGTGCATTGGTGGAACCAATGGAAAAACTACAACAACCACTCTTTTAAAGCATATCGCTTATTCTGCTGGAATCAAGCCATGTGAACATAACTTGAAAGGCATGCAGGGCAACAATGAATTCATTCCATCACTTCAAACAAGATTGAATGGAGACTTAGCCATTTTGGAAACAGGTACTGACGGCACTCCTGGCGGATTGAAGTCCATCATTGACTTGACCCATGCCAATTTTGGAATATTGACTAACATCACTGTTGACCACCTTCAGGATCCTCATGAAAATGATGAGACAGATTTCATAACAAGAAGCTTTTTGGAGTATGCTAAGGTTAAGGGAGAACTTGTAAAGGGCATTGAAGAGAACAATGGTACCTTAATCTACAATAGCGATGACCCAACAGTTGTAGGTCTTTTCAAGGAAATTGGCTTCAAGGGCGATGCAATCAGCTTTGGAATTGAAGATGAGCCATGTAGAATTGGTACAAAGCCATGTTGGTGTGGCAGAGACATTGAAATAAATGAGTTCATTTCAGGTTGCGGAACCTTTGAATGCGAATGTGGAATCAAGTATGAAAAGCCAATGTATTTGGCAAAAAACATCTCTCTTAAGGATAGGACATTCACTTTGGAATCTCCAGAAGGACAAACAGATTTCACAATCACTCTCGATGGTTTGCACAATGTCTACAATGCAGTTGGAGCAATCATTGCTGCCAGAAGATTCCTGAATCTTAGCGATGAAGAGATTCAAAAGGGGCTTTCCACCTTTGAAGGAACTGCTGGAAGAATGGACATCGTTGCTGAGGTGGATGGAAAAACAATCATGGTGGATTATGCCCACAATCCTGCTGGTGTAGAGACTATTCTAAAGGAAGTCACAAAGATTTATGGAGACACCACTGTTGTAATCACAATCACTTCCGAGTCAGGACATGAAGGTGACATTGAAATCTTGGAAAAGGCATTGGATAATGTGAAATACATTGTTCCTGCTTCTCACGACTCCAGACTTGTTGTAGATGAGCTATTAGCATCTGCTAAGGAAGGAAAATCAGATTTCGACTATGAAACTTTGGAAAACACTTTTGTATTCACTGAAGTTGATCCAGAACAGGCTTCCAAATTCACTTTAGGTGCAAGTGCCGAGCAAGTGGTTGAAGGTGTAAAGGCTGCCTTGAAAACAGATTCAAACATTATCATAGTTCTTGGTGAAGCAGGATTCAAGTTTGAATCAGCTATTTTGGATTATTGCAATGGTTTAAGCTAATTTAATAAAATTTATTTTTTTCATTCTCTTATTTTTTCTATTTTTCTTTTATTTTCTTATTTTTCTTCTTTTTTTAAATATTGCATTTTCATTTATTTTCCCGATTTTTTGTCCCACTATTTTTTTAATTTTGTCTAAATATTTTCAAATATTCTTAACAATTTTCACTATCTTCTATCAAATGTAAGCAAGTACTTGCTTAAATTGTAATTATGGTGTAAACTGTTCAGTTTTATCATGATAAATGTTCACTTTCTATATTATTTTATTAAAATTTATTGACAGTTTGATACAGAGTTGAATGTTTTTCTGAATGCTTTAAGAAAAAAATTAATAAACTTTATATATGAGTAATAATATAAGTTTTCTTATCTATATTTATATAAAAAATATATTAGATTATTTACGAACTAATATAGATGGGGTGTACTTCAATCGTATGATTTTTTAGATAGGGTGGATTATTTAAGTTATTGATTAAATAATCGGTTTTCCATAATCTTAGCATTATGGAACTTTAATTATTTAACTATATTAAGTATTTATTTTTATAAATACTTTTTATTTTCTTTTTTAACTTAAATGCTCCATTTTATCTAAATCAAAAATCAATTCGATATGAAGTATGCTATTGTGGAGGAATACTTTTGAAGAATACTAAAAAGATAGGTGTATTGATTTCACTCCTTCTTATTTCAATAATTGCTCTTGGCGCAGTCAGTGCAGCTGAAGATGTAGCTGTGGATGATGCTGACGTTGCTGTTGAAGAAGTTGTTGAAGTGAATGATGCACCGGCAACTAATGAAATTGATACTGGATCTGAAGAGATTGTCTCTGATTCAGATAGTGAGGATTTACAAGACCAATCCGATGCTACGGATGAAGTAGTTGCTGATGATGTAAGTCCTAAAAATAACATTAAAGCTGATGCCTTAGGTGCTGAACCTGACGGTTCCTGGGCTGATTTGTATACCTTGATTAATGGTGCTAGTGCTGGAAGCACTATCACATTAGATAGAAATTATGTTTATAATACTGCTACTGATGCTCAATATGTGAGAACTGGCAGTGGAACTATTTTTAGTCCTTACGAATATTATGGTTTAATGATTACCAAGAACCTTATCATTGATGGTGCAGGCTTTACCATTGACGGTAGCAATCAAATGAGAGCTTTCGATATTTACAATGGTGCTTCTGTCACTTTGAAGAACATAAACTTCATTAACTGTAATGCTGATGGTAGTGACCACTCATGTGAACAAAATCGTGGTGGAGCTATATATTCTTTAGGAAATGCTGTAACCACTATCGACAACTGTTCATTTGTAAATTGTCATGCTGCTGACGGTGGTGTGTTATACGTTGGTAGTGGTACATTAAGAGCTACCCACTGTGAGTTCTACAACAACACTGCTACTCGTGGTGGTGTTTTCTATCAACCTCAAAATCCTAATTTAGTATCCATTAAAGGATCTGCGTTCATCAACAACACTGCTACCAATGGTAACAACGGATTCATAGCTAGCGGTGTTACTAATGCTAAGATGGATTATAATGAAAATTGGTGGGGAGAAAACCACGGTCCTCAATACACAATGTACATGCAACAAAGCGGTGCATATTTCACTGGTGTGGACTATTATGTTGCTGAAGAGATTTTGACCAGTCCTATTACCATTGAAGTTAAAATGAGATTAGACAGTAATGCTACCCCTACCCTTCCTTTGGAACCACGTCATGCATCTATTGTTACTGATGTTGCTTTAATTGACATTGTAGAGGGTTGGGTTCCTGAAGCATTTACCATTAACTTCACTACCAGTGAAGATGCTTACATCAATGTAACTATTGACAACCAGCTTCTTGTATTGAAAGTATTCGCTGGTGAAAACAAGAAAAACATCACTTTAGATGTTACAACTGCTGATGTTACCTTACCTGCTCAACCTGTAGTGACCCTTACTTCCGATGTTGACGGTATCTTCAACCTCACCTTAGGTGACCAAGTATTTGAAGTAAACGTTGTTGACGGAGTAGGCGTATTCGACTTCGCTCAAGAAGGCGTATTCGTAGATGTAGGTAAATACACTATCATTGCATCCCGTGTAGATGACCCTGTTTACAAAACCATTTTCAGAACTGCTGAATTTGAAGTTAAAAAATACTTAAACGAATTGACCATTGAAGCTGATAAAGAAGCATACACATTCGGTGACGATGTAACTATCACTCCTACCTTCACTCCTGAAGGACCTACTGGTACCGTCACTTACTTTGTTGATGGAGCTACCTCTGGAATTGAATTGGATGTAGACGATGACCTCGTTTTATCCGGATTAGCTGCTGGTGAACACAATGTTGTAGCTAAATATGGTGGAGATGGAAAATACGGTCCATCCGAGTCTGAACCTCTTACCTTTACTATCGCACAAGCTGCTTTAGAAATCAGTGTTGCAGATGTAACCGTAAACTATCCTGACAAAGGTACTGTAGAAGTAAAAGCAAATGTAGATGGCAAATACACCATCACAGTGAATGACAAAGATTATGAAGTAATCGTTGTTGACGGTGTAGGAACATTTGATGTAACCGAAGAATTAGACGTAGGAACATATGACATTGAATGGGATATTGAAGAAAGTGAAAACTACACTGCAGCAACCGGCAGTGCTGTATACAAAGTGGACAAAACCACCCCTACCTTCTTGCTTGCTGGTGATGAAGAATACAGCTATGGTGATGAAATTGATATCACAACTATCCTCAATTCAGATGCTTCCGGTTACCTTACATTCACTCTCAATGATGAGGATGCTGGTACAATCAATGTAAATGGTGTCTTAACTCTTAAAGACCTTGATGCTGGTCATTACACTTTAATTGGTAACTTCCCTGGTGACACCAATTATGGTCCAGCAACTGCTACATTAGAATTTGATGTATTGCCAATTGATGTAATCGTTACTGTAGAAACTACAGATGTTGCTTATCCAAACACTGGATCTGTTAGCTTAACTGCATCTGCTCCTGGTACTTACACCATTAAAATCGGTGACAAGACCTACACTGCAGTAATCACTGAAGAAGATGAAACTGTAACCGTTCCTGTAACTGATGTATTTGCTGTAGGCAAATATCCTGTTACTGTAACCGCTCCTGCTCATGACAACTACAAAGAAGTTTTAGTTGAAGATGCTGCAATCTACACTGTAACCAAAGCACAAGCTGTCATGACCATCACTTATGATGCTGAAGCTGATGAGTTCACAGTAACCCTCGATGGTGTAGATGAAAAATTATCCGAATCCTATCACATCTTGATTGATACTGAAGAGTATGGCGAAGATGCAACTGTAGATGGTGTTGACACATTCGATATCCCATATCCTGGTGCTGGTAAACACAGCGCATTCGTAATCTTCGACGGAAATGACAATTACTTAGGAGCTTACGCTCAAACCAGTTTCGATCTTCCTAAATTAGACACTGCCAAAGTAACTGTAAGCGCTGAACCTACCAAGGAAACCTTCCCTGGTGTAATTGAAATCACTTTAGTTGACAGTGAAAGCGGAGAAAAACTTAACGGTACAGTTGTTGTAACCATTGACGAAACCGATTATGCAGTAGATGTTAAAGATGGAGAAGGTACATTAACCGTAAACAACTTGCCTGCAAAAACTTACCCAATAACCGCTAAATTCGTAGGTAACGATGAATACGAAGAGGCTACTGGTGAAGGAGAGCTTCTTGTAAACGAATGGAATGAAGTCATCATTGTCATCAGCCCTGCTGAAGGTGGTGCATCCGCTACCTTAATCGATGTAGACATGAACAACATCAATGGTGTAGCACAAGTTACTGTTGATGGTAATGACTTAGGAGACCTTCCTGTAGTGGACGGTAAAGTGGACATTCCTATTGAAGAAGAAGGAGACCACGTAGTTACCGTATACTTCGCTGGTGATGACGAACACCCTGCAGCAGGTCCTGAAGAGGAAACCATTTATGTAGGTACTAAATTAATCCCTGTTACCATGACTGTCGTTGTAGCAGACATTACCTACACAGAAGATGCAGAAGCTGTTGTAACCTTAGTTTCAACTGATCCAAAATCTGGAAATGTTGAAAAATTATCAGGTGTTGTAAAAGTTCAAATCGGTGATAAAGTCCAAGAAGTAACCGTTACCAATGGTGAAGGTTCAACTGTATTCTCCGGATTAACCGCTGGAGGCAAAAACGCTATCGCTACCTTTGAAAGCGATGGTGTTCACGACACTGCTGTTGTAACCACCACCTTCAATGTTGCTAAGATGGGAACTAAGATTGTTTGCAGAAACATGACCACAACCGCTATCAACGTAACTGAAGATGGAAGAATCGGTCAATACTTCTACTGGAACTTATACGATGCACAAGGTAGACCATTAGTTGGAAAACCTGTATCCATCGGATTCAATGCAAACGTATATAACAGAACCACTGATGCAAACGGTCAAGCTAGATTGCAAATCAACCTTCAAAATGCTGGAACATACACCTTTGCAATAAGCTTCTTAGGTGATGAAAACTACGAAGGTGCATTTGAAGTAGCTAAGATCATTGTAAACAGACAAAAAGCTAATTTAACCGCTTCCGGTGCAACTTATAAGGCAAGTGCAGCTACCAAGACTTTAAGCGCTACCTATAAGACCAAAGCAGGTAAAGCAATTGTTGGTAAAACCATCAAATTTACCGTAAACGGTAAAACCTACTCTGCTAAGACCGATGCAAATGGTGTAGCTAAAGTCAACGTAAGCTTAACCAAAGCTGGATCTTACACAGTGGAAGTCAAAGCACCTGATACAAACACATATGCGGAAACCATTAAGAAAGTTACTTTGAAACTTACTTAAGACGGGAAAAAACAAAACAAAATTAGTAGATTATGAAAATTGATAGTTTTTAACTATTGATTTTCAACCTTTTTTATTTTTCAAAATTTTTGAACTATTTAAAACTTTTTTTTAATATTTTGTCTAGAATATTGCTATTTTTTTTTAAAAGTTTTCAATATTTTTCTAAGTTTGTAAGCAAGCACTTACTTTTATTATAAATTTTTGAACACTTTTTAATTATTTAAAAATAATATTTCAATTTGTTTGTTTTTTTAAATCTAAATTGAATAGTTTAATAATTAAATGTAGTAATTATTGAATCTTTTTAGAAAAAATCAATAACTTTTATATATTACTAATGTTAAAAATAATTGTAACTATATTATTCAATATATGACTTCCATATATTGAACAAACTAATATGGTGAAGGGGTATAACTTAAAATCTGTAATTTTTAAGATAAAGTGGATTATTTAAGTTAATTAGTTAGGAGTCAAAATTTCATAAGGTCATATTAATTTTATGGAATTTTGAATAGTTTAACCATATCAAGTATTTATTCACATAAATACTTTTTATTTTTTTTTTAGCTTGAATACTCCATTTTATTTGAAAATTATATTGATTTTGATTATACTTTTTTGGAGGAATACTTTTGAAGAATACGAAAAAGATAGGTGTATTGATTTCACTCCTTCTTATTTCAATAATTGCTCTCGGCGCAGTCGCTGCAGCAGATGATGTTGCTGTTGACGATGCCGATGTGGCAGCTGTTGAAGAAGTTGCTGTGGACGATGCACCGGCAACTAATGAAATTATTGAGTCTGTAGATGATACAGACGTTGTTGACTTGCAAGATTCGTCAGAGGATACGGATGATGTAGTCGCTGATGAGGCTGTAAGCCCTAAAAATAATGTAAAAGCTGATGCCTTAGGAGCTGAGCCTGACGGTTCCTGGGCTGATTTGTATGGATTAATTAATGGTGCTAGTGCTGGAAGCACTATCACTTTAGATAGAAATTATGTTTATAATACCGCAACTGATGCTCAATATGTAAGAACAGGCAGTGGAGGTATCTTCAGTTCTTATGAATACTATGGTTTAATGATCAATAAGGACCTCACCATAGATGGTGCAGGATTTACCATTGACGGTAGCAATCAAATGAGAGCTTTCGATATTTACAATGGTGCTTCCGTAACATTAAAGAACATAAACTTCATTAACTGTAACGCTGCTGGAAGTGACCATCCATGTGAACAAAACCGTGGTGGAGCTATTTATTCCTTAGGAAACGCTGCAACTACCATTGAGAACTGTTCCTTCATAGGAAACTATGCTGGTGACGGTGGTGTATTCTATGTAGGTAGTGGTACATTAGTCGCTACCCATTGTGAATTCTACAATAACTCCGCTTCACGTGGTGGTGTTTTCTACCAACCACAAAACCCAACTTTCATGTCCATTAAAGGATCCGCATTTATCAACAACACTGCTACAACCGGTAACAACGGATATTTAGCAAGTGGAGTAACAAGCGCTAAGATGGATTATAATGAAAACTGGTGGGGAGAAAACCACGGTCCTATGTACACAATGTATATGGCACAAAGCGGTGCATACTTCACTGGTGTAGACTACTACGTTGCTGAAGAGATCTTGACCAGCCCAATTACCATTGAAGTAAGTATGAGATTAGACAGTAACAGCACCCCTACCGTTCCATTAGAACCACGTTACGCAAGCATTGTAACTGATGTGGCTTTAATCGACATTACAGAGGCTTATGTTCCTGAATCATTCACAATTAACTTCACTACCAGTGAAGATGCTTACATCAATGTTACTGTTGACAACCAACTTCTTGTATTGAAAGTATTTGCTGGTGAAAATAAGAAAAACATCACTGAATTAAGAATTGTTGTGGATGATGTGACTTTGCCTGCTCAGCCTAAAGCATTTGTTTATTCTGATGTTGATGGTCCTTACAACATTACTATAGGTAGTCATGTTTATCCTGTCACTGTTACTGATGGTGTAGGCACTTATCAATTTGAGAACTTTGATGTTGGTCAGTACAGTGCTATTGTATCTCGTGTTGATGATCCTGTTTATAAGACCACTTTCAACACTACTGAGTTTGAAGTGAAAAAGTACTTGAACACTTTGACCATTTCCACTGAGACTCCTAACCCAACTTATGGTCAAGATGTGACCATTACTCATGCATTCGATCCTACTGGTCCTACTGGTAACATTATCTATTATGTTGATGGTTCCACTACTGGTACTGAATTGGATGTTGGTCAGAACTTTGTCTTGTCTGGTTTAGGTGCTGGTACTCATACTGTTGTGGCTAAATATGGTGGGGATAGCAAATATGGTGAGTCCACTTCCAACACTTTGACAATTACTGTAGCGCAAGCTAGTTTGGAGATAAGTGTTGCTGATGTTACCGTAAACTATCCTAACAAAGGTACTGTGACTGTTAATGCAAATGTGGACGGAAAATACACAATCAAAGTAAAAGACACTAATTATGAAGTAACCATTGTTGATGGTGTAGGAAGCTTTGATGTAACTGAAGACTTGGTTGCAGGAACTTACGCAATCAGCTGGAACATTCCAGAAAGTCAAAACTACACTGCTGCAAGCGGTAGTGCAGTATACAAAGTGCTCCACGCACAACCTGACTTCTCCATTTCCGGTGAAGCTCAAATCACTTATAACACAACAAACACAATCACTCCAAGCATCAATAGTGATGCTACAGGTACCATTACATACAAAATCAACGGTACCGATGCTGGTAGTGCAGGTGTTAAAGAAGGATTTGTAACTCCTATCCTTGATGTTGGAACTTACAAAGTAACTGCTACCTACTCTGGAGATGACAATTACGAAGGAGCAACTGCAGAGTTTGAATTTGAAGTAGTGCCAATGGATATAATTGTAACTGTAGAAAACTCAGATGTTGTTTATCCACGTACTACATTTGTAAGCATTAGCGCTTCCGTTCCTGGAACTTACACTATAACCATAAACGGAAAAACATACACTGCTGTAGTCGATGAAGATGGAGAGGGTATTGTAGATGTAACAGATGCATTCCCAGTAGGAGTCTATGACATTTCAGTAACTGCAGACTTAGGAGACAATTATAATCCTGTAAACATTCCAAGTGCTGCAACCTATACTGTAACCAAAGCGCAATCCACTATTGCTGTAAGCTACAATGACGGCACATTTACAGTAAC
>NZ_JAZNIB010000148.1:0-2553 GCF_045577275.1 Methanobrevibacter sp. | reverse complement strand
TAGAATAAATTATTAAAATATATAATGCAAATATTATAAATTTCAATTAATTATTTTAAAAAATTATTCATAATTCACTTTTCATTTTTTCGTTATTTTTTGTTTTTAAAATAATTCATATTTTTAATATTTTTAGGTATTTTTGAGGTGGGACTATTAATTATAAGCATATTCTATCATTATTGCTTATGATTTTCATATTGTCTGTTTCTGCAGTTTCAGCAGAGACTATGGATAATGAGGATTCATTTCCTGTTAATGATAATGATTTAATTGACTTAACGGAAAATCTTGATTTAAGCGATAATTTAATGGATGATCTTGAGGATAATCTGGATGAGGAATCGGATATTGCTAGCGATAGCGATAGCCAGGATATTGTTCCTGATGATAATCTTAATTCAGAGGATGATTCTAATGAAAATCCTGATGATGACCCTAATGAGAATCCGGATGATGATGGCGATGATGATCCTGATGAAGATACCTTAAAAAATACTACCTTAACAATCATATCTAAGGATAATTGGGAAATTTATGGTGTTAAGAATTATACTGTAAAATTATTGGATGAGGATGATAATCCAGTAAGTGATGCATTGATTAATTTTAGAATTATAAGTCCTGATGGGACCTATACTGAGGAAAGCAGCTATACCGATGAAGATGGTAAAGCCATTTTAACTTTGAACTTGACTATGAGAGGAGTTCATAATATTTTAGTGTCCTATGATGGTGATGAGAACTACAATCCTGCCGAATCCGTCGATTCAAATGTGATATTCTATGAAAAGACAGGCATCAGAACTCCAAAGAAATATGCCTACAGATCATCTAATTTCACCATTAAGATCATTACTTCTTTAGGAAATATCCTGTCCAATCAGAAATTGACCGTTTATGTGGATGGTGTAAAATATACAAAAACCACAGATTCAAAAGGTCAGATTTACATTAAAATGCCTTCTGATAAGAAATCAGTCAACATAAGCTGCAGTTTTGACGGATACGATTATTTGGTCAGTTCCAACATGTCAATGGTATTGCCTGTCTATAAGAAAACCTATACAAAACCTCTTGTTTTTGCTGTTTTAAAAGGAAAATACTTTAAGGTCTTATTGAAAGGCATTGATAAAAAGGTTCTAAAAAGTGAAAAGGTCAACATCACAATCAATGGGAAAACTTATGTTGTGAAAACCAATTCCAAAGGAATAGCCTATTTAAAGGTCAAGGTTTCTAGAGGCGCTTACAAAGTCAAGTTTGCTTATGGAAACAACAGCGTTTATGGTCCTTCAAGCAATTCCTCAACCTTAAATGTAATTGACCCTTCAGGTCAGTTTAAAAAAGGATTGAATCAGAACACCAAGCTTTCAGTTAAAAAGTATCTGCATGGTGGAGGTTATGCTAAAATAACCAAATCAATCAGAAAATTAGCCAAAAAGCTTACAAGCAAATATAAAACCAAGTTGGAAAAGGCAACAGCTATTTTCAATTATGTCAGGGATAATTTGGCTTACAGCTACTATGCAAACTCAAGAAAGGGAGCTGCCAAAACATTAAGGACCAAAAGAGGTAACTGCTGTGATCATTCCAATCTTATTGTAGCTCTTTGCAGAGCATCAAAGATTCCAGCAAGATATTCACATGCAAGGGGATGCAGATTTAAGTCAGGTCTTGTAACAGGGCATGTATGGGCTCAAATTTATGTGAATGGAAGATGGTATTCTGCTGATGGAACAAGTTATAAAAATACTTTGGGACATATCAGCAATTGGAATGTAAAGCATTATCATAGTTACCATAGATATAGAAACATTCCTTTCTAATTTCATTTCTTTTTTATTCTTTATTTCTTTAAAATTGATTTTTAGCTATTTTTAATTTTAATTTTTACATCTATTCTAAATTTTTAGGTTATCCAAAACTTTATATACTTTCTTAGTAAATAATAGTATAAGGAATAATAATTATATAAAAATCTTTTATATGGTTATTAGGTAATTCTAAAACTTTAAAACTTAATTTATTTAATTTAAAATGAAAATTTCTTAAATTTACTGGAGGTTCTACATGGCTAAGGAAATTAGTGAAAACATTGAAGAGTATTTGGAGACTCTTTATAAGTTCGGAAGTAAGGATTCATACGTATCTACAACAACTTTATCTAAAGAGTTGGGTATTGCGCCAGGTAGTGTAACTCAAATGCTTAAAAAACTTGAAGACCTTGGCTATATTGATTATGTTCCATATAAAGGAGCTTCTTTAACTGAAGATGGTATCAAAATAGCTCAAAAGATTACACGTAAACACAGAATACTTGAAAGATTCCTAAAAGATGTCTTAAAAATCAAGGATGAAAACCTTCATGCTCAAGCATGTGAAATGGAACATTCCTTGTCTGATGAAGCTGAAAGAGCTATCTGCCATATGTTAGAACATCCAGATACATGCCCAGATGACAATTTGATCCCTGCATGTGATTTTGATTTTGCAAACTGTGCAGACTGTAAGAATCAAGGGGATATTGATGATGTTGGCGTAAGGGAGTTTAAT
>NZ_JAZNIB010000147.1:0-5094 GCF_045577275.1 Methanobrevibacter sp. | reverse complement strand
CTACAGTTTCAGATTCGAGAAAAGAGGAGAAGTTGTAGGTCTTAAAAGATTAAGAGCATTCACCATGCCTGATATGCACAGCTTCTGTGCTGACATGCCTCAAGCTCTTGAAGAGTTTGATGCTCAAGTGGACATGTGTGTTCAAACCGGTGTAGACCTTGATGTAAATTATGAAGCAATCTTTAGGGCAACTGAAGAATTCTACAACAACAATAAGGAATGGATGGAAGCAACTGCAAAAAGAATCGGTAAACCATTGCTTTTAGAAATCATTCCTGAAAGAAAACATTACTGGGATTGCAAAATCGACTTTGCAGCTATTGACTACTTAGGAAGACCTATTGAAAACCCTACAGTTCAAATAGATGTTGAAAGTGGTAAAAGATTCGGCATCGAGTACGTTGACGAAAACGAAGATGCTCAAAACCCAATCATCTTACACTGTTCACCAACCGGAAGTGTTGAAAGAGTTATCTGCAGTTTACTTGAAAACACTGCAAAAGAAGATGGAAAAGCTCCAATGTTACCAGCTTGGTTAAGTCCATCACAAGTCAGGATCTTGCCAATCGGTGAAAAGCACTTAGACTATGCTAACGAATTGGCTGATAAGATTGCAGCAGCTGACATCCGTGTAGATGTAGACAACAGTGATGACAGAGTCGGTAAGAAAATCAGAAACGCTTCCAAAGAATGGATCCCTTACATCGTTGTAATCGGTGACAAGGAAGTTGAAACTGACAATTATAATGTAACTGTAAGAAAAACTGGTGAAAAGGTTGACATGACTGCAGATGAACTTATCGCAGCAGTCAAGGAAGAAACCAAAGGAATGCCTTTCAGAAGACTTCCATTACCAAGAAACGTTGCAGAAAGAATTAATTTCAAATAAGTTGATTAAATCAACTTATAATTTCTTTTTTTTAACATCTTTTTATTTGTTCGTATAGTAACTAAATTTATTTTTTTCAATGCTCTTTTTAAACCTTAAATTGATTAACAATCCTATATTTAAATATTAAATTGAATAAATACTAATATGAACAATTATTATTGAACAATTTATTAGTGATTTTTATTAAATATGGATTGTTTTAATTTTTATTGGAGGGGCTTAAGATTAATTTAAAGAAAGTTGTTATGGTTTTAACTGTTTTACTTATTTCATTTTTAATGATTAGCTCAGTTAGTGCAGGTTGGTTTGATTTTTTAGGTGGTGACTCAGCTGAAAATAATGAAACCAATTTCGTTGTCGGATATTTCGTTGAATTTCCGCCATTTGAATATACAGATGATAATGGTGAAGTGACCGGTTTCGATTTAGACTTAGCCCAAGAAGTCGCAGACAGAAACAATTGGACATTTGTAAAACATCAGATAATTGATTGGGACACTAAAGAAGCTGAACTTGACTCAGGTGCTATAGACTGTATCTGGAGCGGATTTACAATAAATGGCAGAGAAGATAATTTCGCTTGGAGTGAACCATATTTCAACAATTCCCAAGTATTTGTTGTAAAAGCAGATTCCACCATTTCTTCAGCTGAAGACTTGAAAGGAAAAACTATAGATGTGGAAATGGGAAGCAGTGCCATAGAAGCTCTTGAAAACAATCAGACCTTAAAGGGCAGTTTTGAAAATATCAATGAAATTACAGAATATGACACTTCATTTATGGATTTGGAATCTGGAACCTGCGATGCTGTTCTCGGTGATCGTGAAGTCATGAAATACATAATCAATACAAAATACAATGAGGAAGATTATAAGATCTTAGAAACTCCATTAGCCATTGAACAGTATGGTGTTGGATTCAGCAAAGACAATACTGAATTGAGAGATCAAGTCCAAAAAACCTTAAATGAAATGTATGAAGATGGAACTATCGATAAGATAGCTCAAAAATATAAAGATTATGGAGTCCCTGAAGGGGTAATCCATCCATAATTTTTTTCTTTTTTTATTTATTTTAGATTAATTTTTAAAATTATTGTTTTTATTTTTTTACTTGTTTTCAAAATATAATTACTTAACTATATATTGTATTAAAATCATAAATTATATTGTATAAATACTTACTATATTATAGAAATGATATGGTGATATTTAAACTAAATAAATGATTTAAATTAAAATATAATTATAAATTTATTCTTAAAATTGGAGGATATGAAATGTTTATAGGAGAAGCTCTCATTGGAGACGGAGACGAATTAGCACACGTTGATTTACTTATTGGTGAAAAAGACGGTCCTGTAGGAAACGCTTTCGCTAATGGATTAAGCCAATTATCTGTTGGACACACCCCATTACTCAGTGTAATCAGACCTAACTTAATTACCAAACCAGCTACCATCATCATTCCTAAGGTAACTGTAGGTGACTTGGATGATGCAAGCAAAATCTTTGGACCAGCTCAAACTGCTGTAGGTAGAGCTGTAGCTGATTGTGTAGAAGAAGGAATCATTCCTAAAGACAAAGTCGAAGATTGGGTAATCAATGCAAGCGTATTCATCAGCCCAGCTGCTAAAGACTACAGAAAAATTTACCAATACAACTATGCTGCAACCAAACTTGCAATCAGAAGAGCATTAAAAGGATATCCGGATATTGATAAAGTGTTATACGAAAAAGATCGTGGAACCCACGCAATCATGGGATTCAAAGCAATCAAACTCTACGAACCACCTTACTTGCAAGTTGCTCTTGACCTTGACAACATGGAGGTTATGGAAAGAATCATCAAGCAACTCCCTAACAGAGAAAGAATCCTCCTTGAAGCAGGAACTCCTCTTGTTAAAAAATTCGGTGTTGGCGTAGTCGGTAAGATCAGAGAATTAGCTCCAAGTGGATTCATCATTGCTGACTTGAAAACCTTGGACGTAGGAAGAGTGGAAGTTAAGATGGCAGCAGATGAAACTGCTGATGCAGTAGCAATTTCCGGTCTCGGAACCATTGAATCCATTGAAAAGGCTATTCACGAATGTCAAAAACAAGGTATCTACTCCATCCTCGATATGATGAATGTAGATGACTTCACCAAAAAACTCAAGAAACTCAACAAAGAGTTCTTACCTGACATTGTTCTTCTCCACAGAAATGTTGACTTAGAAAGTAAACTTAGAGCAGAAGGCAAAAACCTTGATGACGTAAGTGCTTGGGGTAACATTAAGGAAATCAAGAAAATCACTGGCGGTTTAGTTGCTGTAGCTGGAGGAGTAACTCCAGAAAAAGCACCTGAAGCATTTGAAAAAGGTGCAGACATCATCATCGCAGGTAGATACATCATCGGTTCCGGTGACCCAAGAAGAGCTGCAGAAGATTTCTTAGCTCAAATGCCTGTAGATCCAAACCACATGAGAGTGGTAATGGAAGACGATGAACAAATCTAAGTTCAGTGAAATTAAAATTATTAAAGCCTTAGCTAATTAGATTATTCTAATTAGCTATTTTTTTTAAATAAATTCTGATTACATTTTTATGAAAAGGTGATAGAATGGGATTTTGCAATTCTTGTGGAAGACCTATAGGAAGAAACGACTATGGAACCAATGAAGATGGAAGTCCAAATATGGACTACTGTAAAGATTGCTTCCAAAACGGTGAATTTACAGAACCTGACATAACCATAAATGAAATGATTATCAGACATGCGAAAAGAATGCTTAAAAGAAATCCTGATTTACGTGAAGAGGAAGCAACAGGAATACTTTGCAACTTCTTGCCAAACCTAAAAAGATGGAATCCAAATCCTGATGATGAAATCGATGAGGATGAGGAACCAGTAATGGGTTACAGAGGAAATGCAAGAGACATGTTCTGATTAAAAAAAAAGTATTTTTTGAAAACATTTTATAGAAGTTTTTATTAGTCTTTATTAATTTTTATTAAAGTTTTAACTTCTATAATTACTATTTTTATTTAAAACTTTAAGACAAGAAAAAAAAGTTAATTACTAATTTTAAAATTTAATAAAATAATAATCATAGAATAAGAATTATTAAAATAAGAACTATTTTTAAAAATATAAACAATTAAAAAAAGATCACTTAATCAATAAGTGTTTAAAAAAAATTATTGTATTCTTAAAATGAAACTCTTGAATTTGTCCAAGAGATTTTTATAATGAATGACCTTAACTTTTTCATTGTATAAGTCTTCTTGAGATCTTTCATATTTTTTGAGTAATGAGATGTATTCCTTTTGCAATTCTACATAATCATCAAAAGAGTATGCGGAAGATGTAGATGTGAATTGTTCATTACTTATGAATTCACTATTACTATCATTATTTGCAACAAAGCCATCATTATTTGGATAGTTGTTATTATTTTGTGAATTTAATTTATCGTTTAACAGATTTAAATCATCGTTCAAGTCAGAGATTATGAAGTTCTTATCTTCGAGCTGTTTTCTTAAGCTGGAAATGGTATTTTTGTTTTCTTCAAGTTGATCTTTCAAACTTGAACAATCTTCCCTTATGACATCAAGTCTTTTTCTGGATTCAATCAATTCTTCTTCAGACTTGTCCAACTTTTCGGAAAGTGCAGATACTTTAGAGGAACTAATATCCAATTCTTCTTTATAGGTATCTAACTCAGTTGTTAGTTTTTCATTTTCCTCTTTCAACATGGCGTTGAACAATTCTAAAGCGGATTGCAATTCATCAAGCTCTTCAAGATCTTCTGCTTGAGATGCAGGTAAAATCAGGACTTCTTCCTTATCTTCAAAGATATTGTCAGACTTAGATACGGTAACCTGTACCTGTTCTGTTTTATAGGTCTTTTTAGTACCATCTTTTAATGTCCTGTTATAAGACCTAAAATATTTCTTAACAACACCTTTTACGAAATCCATAATATTCCCTCTAGAATGTAACCTATAAACAAAAATTCATTGACAAAACTTGCAGCATATGACAAACTTGTCAATAATATATCATTATGATATTAGTTATATGATTTATATTATATAAATTTTTTAAAAAATCCTTAGTTCGAATGAAAATTAAAAATATTTAAAAATATTCGATTGGAAATAAAAATTTTTTAAAAAATTTATAAGAATTAAAATAATTTAAATAAAAAACATAATGAT
>NZ_JAZNIB010000146.1:0-7183 GCF_045577275.1 Methanobrevibacter sp. | reverse complement strand
TAGTTTAGAAGGTATTTTAGGAACCATTATTGCATTTGTGATTATAAAGGCAGCTATTGAAATGTTGTCTGAAACATTAAGCAGTATGATCGGTACCCGTGTAGACAATGAGATAACTGATAAGCTTAAGGATAGAATAAGCGAATTTGATGAAGTATTAGGTGTTTATGATTTGACTTTGCATAATTACGGCCCAACCCAATTGATGGGATCCGTTCATGTTGAATTGAGTGATGATCTGACTGCAAAAGATATTCATAAATTAACAAGAAGAATTTTATATGCTGTTTATGAAGAGTTTGGAATCATACTTACCGTTGGAATTTATGCATCCAATACAGGTACTGAAGAGGCAAAAGAAATTAAAGAGGATCTTGTCAAAATTGTTTCCAAATATCCGGAAATATTGCAAATGCATGGATTCTATCTGGATGAGGATATTAATTTAATTACCTTTGATCTAATCGTTGATTTTGAAGCAGACCGTAGTGAAGTAAAAGCAAAGGTTTTGGATGAAATCAGAAATAAATATCCGGATTATCATTTTGATGCAATCTTGGATGCAGATTATAGTGATTAAATTCACTATAATTATTAAATATTTTATTCAATTTGTTTTGTAATATATAATTGTTCATTGATAAATTGTACATTTCTAAAGAATTAACTATTTTGATAGGCATTTGTTTAAACTTAAGTTTATCAAATAAATAATGTTTAATAAATGGTAAAAATATTCTACATATTCACAAATAATTTAATAAAATTAAATACTTTAACCTAGTTAAATTTGAAAAAAATGAAATGTGTTAAACTTATAAGTTAGGAAAAACATAATATTATTTACAAAAAGGTAACCCTAAAAAGTTATCGATGGAGATGAAAAAATGAATGATTTATTTAATTTACAAGGTCAAGTTGCTGTTGTAAGCGGTGCATCCTCCGGTATTGGAGTACAAATGGCAAAGGCATATGCAAGATATGGTGCAAACGTTGTAGTAACCGGAAGAAGACAAGAAAGATTAAACCAAGTAGCAGATGAAATTAAAGAACTTGGTGTAGACTGCATTGGTGTAGTTTGTGATGTAACAGATACTGAAAGTGTAGAAAAATGTGTAGCAGAAATCATGGACCACTTTGGAAGAATTGACATTCTCCATAACAACGCAGGTTACGGTGCAACAAAAGAAGCAGAATTATTATCTGATGATGAATGGAACAAAACTGTAGATGTAGACCTTACCGGTACTTTCAAAATGTCTAGAGAAGTAGCTAAAAAAGCAATGATTCCACAAAAATACGGAAGAATCATCAACACTGCATCCATGTTTGGTTTAGTAGGAACCATGGCAACTCCAACTTCCCCATACGCAGCAGCAAAAGGTGGAGTAGTAAACCTCACCAGACAATTAGCAGCAGAATGGGCAAAATACAACATTACCGTAAACGCAATCTGTCCAGGTACCTTCCCAACAGAATTAACCATTGACTTATTAGAAACTGAAGAATACAAAGCATACACAAAAACCGTTGTTCCTATAGGAAGATCTGGTGTAGACGGAGAATTAGACTCTACTGTTGTATACTTAGCATCCCCTTCATCTGGTTATGTAACCGGTCAATCAATTGCTGTTGACGGTGGATACACCTGTATATAATTGAAAATTTTATTTTTCAATTTTTTTCTTTTTTTTCTTTTTTTCAATATTTTTTAAGCTTCTTTACACTATTTTTATTTCCTATACTGTTCTGATTATCTAATTATTCTATCACTTACTTTCACTTACTTATAACAAATTAATTAAATAATAAATTACATAATTTAATATGTTAGATATTTAATGATTACTTAATGATTATTCATACAATAATTTATCATTATATTTCAAAAATTAAAAGGATTTAAATTAGTAAAGGTGCTTTAATGACACAGATGACTGAAGCAAAGAAAGGAAACATTACTCCTGAAATGGAAGCTGTTGCAGAATTTGAAAGGATAGATGCAGATAAAATATTAAAGGGAGTAGCTAATGGAACCATTGTAATACCAAAGAATATTGGAAGAGAGACAAAGGCATGCGGTATTGGTAAAGGATTAACCACTAAAATCAATGCTAATATAGGTTCATCAAGCAAGATCGAAGATATTGATTTGGAAATAAAAAAGGCAAAATTAGCTGCAGATTTCGGTGCAGATGCAATTATGGACTTAAGTACTGGTCCTAAATTGCTTGAATTCAGAGAAAAGATCATGGATGCTGTAGATGTCCCTATAGGAACTGTTCCAATTTACGAAGCAGGAGTCATTACATTAAATAAAGGCAATGAAATCATCGATATGGATGAGGATGACATATTTAATTCAATCATTCATCAAGCTAAAGATGGTGTTGACTTCATGACTCTTCACTGTGGCATAAATCAGGATTTGGTTGGAAAGCTGCAGGTAGCCAAAAGGATGATGGGTATTGTAAGCAGAGGAGGAACTTTCCTCGCTTCATGGATTTTGCATAATGAAAGGGAAAACCCATTGTATGAAAATTATGATTATCTTCTTGAGATTGCATTGGAATATGACATAACTCTTTCCTTAGGGGATGGGCTTCGTCCTGGATGCTTGTCTGATGCAACTGACACTTCCCAGATTCAGGAATTGGTTACTTTGGGAACACTTGTTAAAAGGGCTCAAGATGCTGGAGTCCAAACAATGGTTGAAGGTCCAGGGCATGTTCCATTAAATCAAATAAGGTCAAATATGGAAATTCAAAAGACATTGTGTCATGGTGCTCCATTTTATGTTTTAGGGCCAATAGTTACAGATTTGGCTCCAGGTTACGACCATATCACTTCAGCTATTGGAGGGGCTATTGCAGCTTCAAGCGGTGCGGATTTCCTTTGTTATGTAACCCCTGCAGAACATTTGTCACTTCCTTCCTTGGAAGATGTAAAAGAGGGGGTCATTGCAAGCAAGATTGCTGCTCAAGCTGCAGATGTTGCCTTAGGTTTGGAAACTGCCTGGGAAAAGGAAGTTAAAATGGCCACTGCAAGGAGAAACTTTGACTGGGAAGGTCAATTTGATCTTGCCTTTGACAATGTCAAGCCAAGACATTATAGAAACAAGTGTGAACTTGACGACGATGAAATGTGTGCAATGTGCGGAGAGTACTGTGCAGTTAAAATTGCTAAGGGCGACTTTTAAATTAATTAATTCATTCTTTTAATTATCGCAAAGGAGATTTTTAAACAGATATTCTGGAGTAGGAAAAATGAAATATCGGGAACTTGTTAATGTTTATGAAGCATTAGGTGCCACTACAAAAAGATTGGAAAAAACAGATATTTTGGCGGATTTTCTCAAAACAGTTGATGAAGAAGATTTGGAAAAAATCACTTTAATGGCTTTAGGTAGCGTTTTCCCTTCTTGGAGTGAAGAGGAACAGGGAATAGGAGATAAGCTTGTTATGAAAGCTGTTGGAGATGCTGTGGGAGTTTCTGTAGATGTGGTTGAAGATGCCATTCGTGATGAAGGGGATATAGGAGCAGCTGCAGAAAAGTTATATGCCAAAAAGGCACAAATGACATTTTTCTCACAACCTTTGACAGTCAGTTTTGTTTATAGTCAATTAAGGAAATTATCAACAATCACTGGAAGCAGGTCCACTGCCCGTAAAATCTCAAATATTCTTGAACTTTTATCTTCCGCTTCTGGAAAAGAGGCAAAATATATTTGCAGAACCATTTTGGAAGAGCTTAGGATTGGTGTAGGTGAAGGAATTCTTCGTGATGCAATATCCCAAGCATTTGATGTTGATAAGGCGGTTGCTGAAAGGGCGCATATGTTGACAAATGATTTGGGACTTGTTGCAAAAGTGGCAATGGAAGAAGGGGAAGCGGGTCTTAAGAATTTGAATTTGGTTCCTGGAAGGCCTGTAAAGCCAATGTTGGCACAATTGTCTGAAGGTATAAGCATAAGCATTGAAGAGATGGGTTGTGCACTTTGTGAAACCAAATACGACGGTTTCCGTACTCAATTTCATAAAAAAGGTGATGAAATCACTTTATTCACTCGCCAATTGGAAAATGTAACACATGCTTTCCCAGATGCAGTGGACTTCATAAGAAGAGGTTTCCCAGATGAAGACTTCATTGCAGAAGGGGAAATTGTAGGATTTAAGGACAACAAGCCTCTTCCATTCCAGACCGTATTGCAAAGGGTTAGAAGGAAATATGACATTCAGGCAACAATGAAGAATGTGCCTATAAAAATATTCCTATATGATTTGATATATTTCAAGGAACCTGTAGTGGATGAACCTATCATTAAGCGTAGGGAAATCTTGGAAAGTGCTGTAGATGATTCAATCGATGAATTGAACCTTAGTGATAGTGTAAAGGTAGGTCCTGAAAACATAGATGATGCTGTAGAATTATTCAATAAATCCATAGCAGGTGGCCATGAGGGAATCATGATCAAGAACTGCTCTGAACCATATATTCCAGGTATCCGTGGGAAGAAAATGCTTAAATTCAAGGCAGAGCCTGAAACTTTGGATGTAGTTATTGTTGGTGGAACAAAAGGAATGGGTAAAAGAGGAGAGTTTATAGGATCTTATGAGATTGCCCTTCGCGATGAATATGGTGAATTGAAAACCATCTCAAAAATTGGAAGCGGATTATCAGATGATGATCTGGCAAATGTTACAAAACAAATGAAGGAGCTTACAATCTCCGAGAAAGGAACTCACATTACTGTTCGGCCAAAAATTGTTTTGGAAATAAAATACAGTGAGATTGTAAAGAGTCCAGAATATCCTGCAGGATACTCTTTGCGTTTCCCTATTGTAAAAAGCATAAGAACAGATAAGGGAGTAGAAGATATTGATACAATAGAAAGATTAGAATCTATGTATAAGGGTTAATCACAATCTTTTTATCCTTTTGATTTTTTAATCTTTTTTTCTTTTTTTTTTTTAATAGTTATTGCTTGATAACTGTTTTTTTTTATTGTTTTTAGATGATAGTCTTTTTAGTGAAAACTCTTTTTTATTCTAATTTATCATATGGGAAATAAACCAAATCTCTTTTTTCGATGTCTTTCATGATTTTTTCTCTGTCTTCTGGGTGTTGTTTGAGATATTCTTTCATAAATCTGCTTACTTGAATATTTGCTTGACGTTTTAAGTAACGTAGGTATTTTTTGTTTGGCTTATTTTCTTTAATACTTCTATTAATGTCTTCTATAACTCCTAAACGTCCTAAAATATTGAATTCATAGGATAATTCCTGTCTTGATATTGAACCTGTTCTTTTGATTCTATAATAAACTGCATCTTCCTCTTTTGGTATAAAAAAGAATTCAAAATCAAATTTAGGATATAATCTTGCATGATATGATATGTCTACCCCACTTTTAAGTTCTGTATTGAATTTGGTTGTCTTTATTGCATAAGTAGGGATAATCTTGGCTACTGTTACTGATGAAAGACCTCTAAAAGTTATTGGAGCGTTGTCTATGATTCCAGATCTTTTCTCTGAAAATGGAATTACATAGGACTCTGATTTTTCCCCGGTATCCTCATCAACATCTATAAAATTGGTCATTACCACTCTGTTAGCTGCTGAATGATTATAAAGGGATTCCAAGTAGTGCTCGCTAATATAATCGTCATCATCTACAAATCCTATATATTCCCTTTGAGATATTTCTATTCCTATGTTTCTAGCATTTGATACTCCAGGGGTTGTGGTATATGTAAAAATAATATTCATTTCAGGATTCTTTAAAATAAAATCCTTTAAAATATCTGTAGTTGAGTCTAATTCTCCATTAATAACGAATATTAGTTCAAATAACTCTTTGGATAATGTTTGATTAGCTAAAGAATCTAATAGGCCCTGTATATAACTTTCACCTTTATATGTAGGTATGATAATGCTTATTCCCTTTTCATATTTCTCATTTGATGAAAGCTTTTCTATCTTATCCTTTAATTTCTTATTTTCTTTAGATAGTTTTTCAGACTTTTCCTTGTAATGCTTGAATTGATTTGATTGTGATAGAATCTTATTTTTTATATCCATGTTATTCCTTTCTTGATTGTTTTTGACTTATGTTTTTTTTATTTATGCTTGGATAATTTTATAATCTCCAATAGTCTATTCCTAATTTCAAGGCTTTTTCTTTGTCTAAAGAGCCTTTAATATCGAATAGAATTGTTTTTCCATTGGAAATGCTTATCAGATCTTCTAATTTCAAGTCTTTAAAGATGTCATGGTTGACCGCAATTACAATGGAGTCGTATTTTCTGCTGGTGTAATCTTCAGTTAATTCTATGTCATATTCCCTTAAAACTTCTTCCTTATTTGCATTAGGGTCATTTAAGAAAACATTCACTTCATATTCCTTTAAGGTATTGATGATATCTATTACTTTTGTATTTCTGATATCCTTTGAATTTTCCTTAAATGTTATTCCAAAGACTAAGACATTGCTGTCTTTTATTTTTTTATCCCAATGATTCATTTTTTTAATAATTTCGTATCCTATATATTCTCCCATATTGTCATTGATTAGTCTTCCAGTTGAAATCAATTGGGAGTTATATCCTAACTCTTCAGCTTTATAGATAAAGTAATATGGGTCAACACCAATACAATGACCTCCTACAAGGCCTGGTTTGAAATCTAGGAAATTCCATTTGGTTCCGGCTGCTTCTAAGACCTCAGTAGTATCTATTCCCATTTTATGGAATATCATACTGATTTCATTGATAAATGCGATGTTTATGTCTCTTTGGCTGTTTTCTATTACCTTCGCCGCTTCCGCTACTTTGATGGAACTTGCAGGATAGATGCCTGCATCAATGACTTCACCATAAACTGCAGATATGATTTCTAGGGATTCCTCATCCATTCCTGAAACTATCTTGACAATATTTTCAAGTGTGTGGACTTTGTCTCCTGGATTGATTCTCTCAGGGGAATATCCTAATTTGAAATCTTCACCATATTTCAAACCGGATGTTTTTTCGATTATCGGTCTGCATCTTTCTTCTGTAACTCCTGGGTAGACGGTGGATTCGTAAACGATTATGTCTCCCTTTGAAATGCATTTTCCTGCAACTTCGCTTGCAGAATCAATGAATTTAAAGTCAGGAAGTTTTTTAGGAGTGATTGGAGTAGG
>NZ_JAZNIB010000145.1:0-2971 GCF_045577275.1 Methanobrevibacter sp. | reverse complement strand
AAAGAAATATCAATTTAATCAAACACCAATCTTATTTAATACGTAGTCAGAATTGAGATAATAATTTTCAAGAAATTTAGATATATCTTTTTGGGAAGATATGTTATTTTTAACCAAATAGTTCAAAACATCCCTTCGTTTTTCCCATTCCTCATTTAAATTAGAGATATGAATCCCCTTTAGATTAGCTATCTCTTCCAAAGTCTTGCTCATGATAGTCAGATTTCTGAATTCGTCTTTTTCACTATCCCACTCGAACAGTTTGCTTAACTGAACAGTTCCCTCTTCCATGCCAACAACTTCAACGATTTCTGTAATTCTTCTGTAGGAAATTCCATCTGATCTGTATATTCTCTTTTCCATAATGATAAAATCGATAGAAGAAATCATGATTTTAGGAACATTCATTGGAGCATTGGTAAGTCTTGTAATGGTTTCCCTTGAATTGTTTGCATGCAATGTTCCAAAGCCTGAATGTCCAGTATTTAATGCTGTGAATAATGTAATTGCTTCCTTTCCTCTAACTTCTCCCACTATTATTCTGTCAGGCCTTTGCCTTAGGGAGTTCTTAACAAGGTCTTCGATTGTTATTTCGCCTTGATTTTCAATATTAACGGTTCTTGCCTCCATTCTGATTATGTGATTATGTGGAATCTGAAGCTCCAAGGTGTCTTCAATCGTTATGATTCGCTCCTTTGGATTGATGAATATTGATAATGCATTGAGAAGCGTTGTCTTTCCGGAACTGGTTCCTCCAGACACTATTATATTTGCTGGCTTAACTCCAAGCCCATCAACGCAGAGCCATAAAAATGATGCCATTTCAGTGTTTAATGTGTTGAATCTGATCAAGTCAACAATTGTCAAGGGATCCTTTTTGAACTTTCTTATTGTTATTGTAGGGCCATTGGCGGACAATGGAGGAATCGTTGCATTTACTCTAGACCCATTTTCCAGTCTTGCATCTAAAATGGGAGACTGCTGATCTATTCTCCTATTGGTTTCACGAGCTATCGAATCTATGATATTCGTTATCTTTTCTCCATCATCAAATATCAAATCCGTTTCCATCATTCCGTACTCCCTATGATAAACAAAAACCGGCTTGTCCACACCAATGACCATTATCTCTTCCAAATCATCATCTTCTATCAGGGAGCTGATTTCCCCATATCCTATCAATTCCTTCAGCATATTTCTAGCCAATTTTTCCTTATAATCATAATCAAACCTGTTCTGCAACCTATTTTCTAAAAAACGTATGATGTCCCTTAGTATCAAATCCTCATTAAATGAGGACATCTTCTCTGAAATAGCTAAATCTATTAGATTTTCTCTCAATTCCTCCAAAATAAGCTTTTCTTCATCTGAAAAGTTAAATTTCAATACTTTGTATTTTGGAATTAAGCCATTATCATTCGAAAAATAATTGTTATCCATCAAATCACCAAATCATGTTAAAAGACTGTTTAAAATTAGGGAGGAAAAGTTCAAAAAAGACAAAACCAGAACACGCCAAAATAAATTAAACACATTAAATGTACATTTGCATATAGATTATAATTGCAGGCAGAATCAAGACTCCCATCAAATGGGACTTGCTGACTCCTAAATAATGTGGAAGCAACCCCATTGCAGTGGTTGTAATCAAGGCAAGAGTGAGATATAATATTGGCCCTTCATAGATAATCGCAAAGGCATATAAAATCACTATCATTAGTATAATCACTCCAATTGAAAGCTTCCTATAATCTATTCCCTGCATGAGATTTGAAAATCCATCACCTAATTTCAAACAGATCATCAATGATATTGAAACTGCAATTAAAGAAGCAAAAGTGAATATCATCAAATGGGCTAAAGTGAATTCGGAAATCAGGTAAGACATATATACAGCAATTCCGCTCCTTGGATTACCAATCAAATAAATAGCTATTAGTGAGAAGAGAGTGTCTGAAGTATTCAATCCACTATTAGCCAAGAGAAAATTCTTGGTGTCATCACTGTCATCACTTGTTCCACATGCCCCTTGGGCTATGATGCTTCCTTGGGCAGGACCGAATCCCGGTAAAAATCCTAATATAGCCCCAGCAGTTCCTCCTGCAAATATGCTTTTCATCGCATCAATATCAATTTCCAAATCATAGAATCTGTTTTGATGGGGAATCGAGGAGCTATCATTCAAACTAAACAAAATTGTACTTATTCCAAATAAACCACTGAAGGTGCACATAAGAGAGATTCCGGAAGATATGGGGGTTTGAAGCATTATCCAACCTAATATGCCAGATAAAACAAAAAGGAGGAGTGACCATAGAAATGCAATATTGCCATTGCTCAACCTATGGATCATATATAAAGATACAAGAGTCAGAATTATCCAGGTATACGGTTTGGATATTCCCTGCAGAAACGGCAATGCAACCGCAAAAACAGGAAGCATTAGAATAACTACAAGAATGGCTCCAAAACCTCCAACGGAAACTATTCGAATAGCTTCCTTTGACCTTCCTTCCAACACCATCCTATGCCCAGGAAGAACAGATGTAGCTGTCCCCTCTTCAGGAACTCCAAGAAGCATTGAAGGAACAAATTCAATCAAGGCATGAGCTATTGACATGGAAACAAATATTATGCACAAGAATTCTGCAGATATGTAATTCATGAGGAATGCGGAGGATGCAAACATAATGGCACCTGCAGTGTTCACATGTATTCCAGGAACCATCCCAGTACAGGTTCCAATGCCTATGCCAATAAAACATGCCATGACCAAATCTAACATTTCACCACCAAATTATAAAATATTTCAATATGAACTAATTTTATTTGCTAATTTAAGCAGTTTCAATACAATAGATTATTTATAGGAACTTATATTTAAATTAAATGGTTTAGAGTGCTTTAAATCTTAAAACAATATTGTAAAATTAAAATTATAATTAAAAAATGATTTTAAAACAAAAAATTA
>NZ_JAZNIB010000144.1:0-2642 GCF_045577275.1 Methanobrevibacter sp. | reverse complement strand
TCTCCTTTTAAACCACCAAATGCATCAGAAGTTACTCCAATTTCAATTTGGTCACCCAGTTCAAAAGCAGTAGATAATAACTTTTTATGACCATCATGCAACTTGTCTAAAGTACCACCAACAGCCACTTTTTTATATCTTCTATTCATAATATTGTCCTAATTAGCTAAGTATTAATCTTTATTATTAGAACTATTATGGTCCTGTCCACTATTTAAATTTAACCTTGATTTTGGGCTTATTTAAATATGATTTTTAGTGATATATTTACAATTTCATATACATGTATTAAAATCATTATATTTTAAAAAATCAACATGATTATTATAATTAGATTTACCTTGATGTAAATCAATGTTAATTAATGTAAAGTATTAAATTATTAAAAGTTCTTTTAATATAATTGGTATTTTATTTTTAGCAAAATTGAAGATTACTTTTAGCTGAATGGAAAATGTTAACCTATATGATAAAAATAAGGGATTAGTTTTATCCAATTATTAGAAAAACACAGATTAATTGGCTAATAAGTTAATGTTAATATTGTAATTAATACAGTGATGGTTAAATTAGAGGATTTTGTAATCGAAAAATCTAGATTAATGTTACATTTAGGTGTGTTCTTATTTTTCTGAGATTCAATACAATCGCTTCCAGTATCAAATCTATTTCTACTTTTTGTCGTCCTCTTCTTTTTGATTGTTTGAATTCTTGTATTTCTTTTATCTGTGAGAATGTTCCTTCGCTGTGTATGGCTCGTAGTTTATAGATTAATTGTCCTTTTTGTGAAAGGAATGCTCTTTTTCTTGCAATGAAAAAGGGATTGAAAGGTTCATATAATACTCGATATTTACTATTTTTTGCACATTCTTTTTTATATGGACAACTGGGGCATTCAAATGTTCGGAATCTTAATTTCAATTCTCCATCTTTCTCTACTATTCCATCTACTTTTAATTTTTGATTATTGAGGCATGTGTATTCCAGTTTTTTGGGATCAAAGTGCATGTTGCATTTTGCATGTGGATTATCGCTGAATGTTCCTTTAATTTTCATTGCATCGTTTCTATCAGGAATGATTGGTATTATTCCCTGTGAATAGGCATATTCTATTTGGTCTAGTCCATAATAACCATTATCTGCCAAGATATATTCTGGCACTATATTATAAGTCTCAATTATGTAGTCTATTGCAGGTGTTAATTGGTATCTGTCAGTTTTATCTTCAACTATTCTCTGCATTAGTATTAATCCCATTTTAACCTCAACAACTGTTTGTAATAAGTATGCGAACTTTATTGTGTCATCTTTCATATGCATTTTACGTGCTTCGGGATCAGTTAAACTGACACGATTATTTCCATCATAATTTTCTTTCAATAATTCCAATGTGTCTAAAATCTCATTACGTGCTTTTTTAGAGGTTAATGCTATTTGTAATAGTTGTCTGCCATGTTCATTGAGATTGTGATAGATTTCATCTATTAAATCAATCATATCTTCCGGCAATTCATCCATAAAAAAGAATCTTTTAATCTTAACCCAAATAGTTTGTCTAGATTTATCAAATGAGTAATCATATATTAAATCTTCCAAATATAGGATTTGACCTATGGATAAACTTCTAAATTCATTAACATAAGCTTCAATTGGAGTACTATCGATAGAAATGATTTTAAAATCAATTAAACCAAAATTAAAACCAAATCGTACAGTGAATTTTAAAAACTGATCAATCAGGTAGGAACAATTGTTTTTAAATTGATTGATTTTTGATTTTCTAGGCAATTTCTCATTAGTAATGTACATACAGGCTTTGCTTTTATCATCAAGAAAAGATTCAATCTTACGGCATGATCTATGGCCTCTAAAAGTAGCAAAAGTATATAATCCTAGCATTTCAGATTTGGAATATTTGAATTTCGGACCACGAACACCTGCTGCTTTGCCTTTAAATAATTCTGGTTTTTCTTTTTCAAACGATTTAACTAAATGCACGACCAATTTTGCCATGTGTGAATCATCTAAATCTTCAACAGGACTCTTATAAATCAAAGGGGCTTGAATACTATAATATTTACTTTCCACTGCCAACATAAAAAATCACAACAACTTTGAAATTTTGCAAAGAAAGAATAAAATATATATGCTATCCCCAACAAACATAAAAAAAGGTGTTGGGAGATATTCTTTCTCATTACACTATAATATCTCTCCAATCACCTATTTAATACTTTCCATGCTGTTAAAATTCGTTAAACTTTTTTAATATAGTCTCGATAATTAAACAATTTATCTTGCATAAGATAATGGGATAAATAATTAGATAGGAACTGATTTTTAAATCAAATGTTATTCGATTATTGTCCTGTTTGGTGAAGTCTAGGTTTAACTAAACGATAGTCCTTGAAAAAAGTAAGACCTAACTTTTGTGAAGTGTAGGATGTTTTCAAGAGTATTTCGGGTTTTTCAAATTTTGGCAAATAGTGGACAGTACCAGAATAATTTCTTATAATACTCATTTCTCCTTTAAAACTTATTGAAAATTACATTTTGCTGGTAACTGATAATATCTTTTTCATCATTGCATCATTTAACTTAACATCATCATCTTCAGCAATTTCCTTTAAAAGTTCATTTGC
>NZ_JAZNIB010000143.1:0-1710 GCF_045577275.1 Methanobrevibacter sp. | reverse complement strand
AATACTTTTTTTAAAATTTTTATTAAGTTTTTCTTTTTAATACTTTTATATGCAAAAAATTAAATTATATTACAATTCTTTTCATTCTCGAAGGAGGATTTTCTAAAGGAAAAATTTAAATCCTAAATGACTTCATTGCTTTTAATGATTTCTGAAAGCCTTATGTTAGGATTTCTGTATCTTTCATTAGGATTTGCTTCATCGTTAATAGTTAATGTGTTTGTTTTGCAATGTTGCACACAGCCTAAGCAGAAATCACAGTCATCTCCAAAATGTGGCTTTCCATCAATCAATTCAATGTTTCCTCTTGGGCATACTCTAGTGCATATTTTACAATTGCTGCAATCTTCTCCCACTTGGATATGGTACTTTTCAGTCATGGTTGATTCCAGAACGATTTCAATATTGTCTACTTCAGTAAAATGCTCTTTATCTAGGAAATATGTCTTTTTAGCTAAGATGTCCTCTTTGATAGATTCAATTTCAGCATTGATGTTCAAGTCTTTTTTCAGTTCCTTTTCACTGGCCATATCGAATATTGGCAAGAAATTGTCAACCATTAAAACTGAATTTGTATAATTTACCTCAATGCCCCGTTTATTGAGGGTGTCCTTCATGATTTTCAATGCATTTTGATCTCCATCGCTTCCATAGGATGTAATTAAAAATAAGTAATCAGTCTTGATATTGACTTTTTGAATGAATTCCCTAAGGGTCTTTGGAGAGGTAGCAAAAAAGACAGGAAATATGATGCCTATAATATCATCTTCAATATCAAAATCATTGTTTTTCATTAATTGGGGGATGCTGATTAATTCTCCCCCTAATTGCTTTGCGATATATAGGTTATTTCCTGTTGAAGTGTAATATAAAGTTTTCATGTAATTCCCTAACTGAATTATTATCAATTTTTTATAAAATTACAATACTAATTCTTTTCCTTTCTTGAAAGCGGCTTCTCTTTCTTTAGGGAAAACAGTTTCATGTCTTTCATACCTTTCTTCAGCATTAAAGAACCATGGCCAATCTGTTTTGCTGTAATCCTTAAGCTGAAGTGTTTCTCCAGAAACAAAGACTTCAGTTGGACCTACAAATCCATTGAATATGTTTTGATAGTTTTGAAGCAATTGACTATATGCAGTATCCGGTGCATTGCTTGTCATGATCAGCAAAGTAGGAATTGGATTTTCATTGCAGCATGGAGTTTCAGCATTGTATGTCAAGTTCTGGAAGATTAATCTTTCGTAAAGTGCTCTAAATGATGCTGTAAGTTCGCTTAAATAATTTGGAGATCCAATAATCAATCCATCTGCTTCACGGATGGCATCCAATACCTCTGTCAATCCATCCTTGCGTATGCAACGTCCTTTGTATTTCTCTTTTTTACAACCGAAGCAGGAAACGCAACCGGTGTATCTTTCCAAACGGAAAAGGTTGAATTTCTTTACTTCTGCTCCTGCAGATTCTGCACCTCTTATTGCTTCATCGATTAAAGTGTCTGTGTTCCACCCTTTTCTAGGTCCTGCATTAACCGCTATTATTTTTTTAACCATTTTTATCTCCCTTAAAAATTGTAAATGATTTCATTTATCTATATTAATTTTTATTATTTATTTAATTTAACTATTGTTATTTTTATTGTATTTTAATTTTATTCTATTTTTATTTATTCTTTCTCTTTCTTTTTATTGATTGTATTTTATTGTTTTT
>NZ_JAZNIB010000142.1:0-3275 GCF_045577275.1 Methanobrevibacter sp. | reverse complement strand
AGATTTATTAGGCTTATCAGACTTATTAGAACTGTTCTTATTAAAAGATTTTTTATTATTTTTATTATTATTCTTCTTATTCTTTTTATAATCTTTTTTAGGCTTATTTTTCTTCTTAGATTCCTTATTATCCTCTTTTTTACTCTTTTTGGAACTGTCTTTAACCTGTTTGTTTAGATTATTTTTAATCTTCTTATTCTTCTTTAATATATTCTCATTCTCTCCATCTATCTTTTCAGCCAATAACCTAAGCTCTTTCAAATTGGTCTTGAAGAATGGCTTATTGTAATAATGACTTAAATAATGTGAATCATTGATTGAATCCTTGATTATTACACCATCATCAACAGATAAGAATGACATTGCAACTGCTCTTCCAAACCTTGTTGTGTCAATTGTATCATCTGCATGTATATTGATAGCATCTTTATCCTCAAGTTCATCAAGTGCTGTTGTTATATCCATTGGAACTGGAATATTTTCATAGAATTCCTCAACTTCCCCCACTTTCCTTAAGGACTTTGATGATATATCAGCAAGTATCTGTTCAAGTGATCCATCCTCTGTATAATCCACAAAGATATCCTCAACATCACTTTCGAGAAGGTCCAATGCCACAGCCTCTTCACTTTGGTTATCAAATTCACTGCCTATTTCTGGAATAAGATATATTACACCCCTATCATGATAGGTTGGCCTACCTGCCCTTCCTAACATCTGTGAGAATTCATTTGGACTGATCCACTTATTTCCCATAAGCAATGATTCAAAGATAACTTGAGATGCTGGGAAATCCACACCTGCAGCTAATGCTGCTGTTGTGACAACTGCAGCTATCTTACCTTTTGAGAAGTCCTTTTCAATCTTTTCCTTTTTGAAATATGACAATCCTGCATGGTAAGCAGATGCATTGATCCCTTTTCCAGAGAGGAAATTAGCAATCTTATGGGTTTTTCTTCTTGAATTTGTAAAAATCAAAGTTTGACCCTTAAATCCTTTTGATGATGTGCTGTAGAACTCCCTTTGCACCAATTTTCTAATTAGGATTCTTCTTTGAACATCTCCTCTTGCAAAGACTATATGACGTTCAAGAGGAACTGGACGCTCCTTATACTGAACCAATTTCATATTGAAGTCATTAGCCAAATCCTGAGGGTTCTTGATGGTAGCGGACAATCCTATAATTTGGGTATTTGGGAAGATATGCTCGATTCTCCTAATCAAACCGTTTAGCCTAAGACCCCTATCCTCATCGGATATTGTATGAATCTCATCTATAAGGACTAGTCCCAAATCATTCAATGCAGAGCTTTCTCCAGAACGGATCAAGAAGTCGATTCCCTCATAGGTACCGACAATAATGTCTGCATCCTGAATGTTTGAATTAGGTAGTTTAAGTTCTCCCTTTGCCTTTATACGGTTCATACCTACCTTAATTGCCACTTTAAGACCTAAAGGTTCATATCTCTTTTTAAAATCCCTATACTTCTGATTTGCAAGTGCAACAAGAGGTGTTAAAAACAGAAACTTTTTGCCGTTCAATGCCTTAGGAACTCCAGCGAGCTCTCCAACTAAAGTCTTTCCACTTCCAGTAGCTGAAACTACAAGCATATTTTCATCCTTAAGCAATCCTTCACGAATTGCCAAATATTGAACCGGAAGCAAGTATTGGTTCTTTTCCTGAATGATTACCTTCTTGAACTCTTCTGGAATCTTAAGCCTTTTCATGGCTATTTTAGGTATTTTGGTATCATGAACCTTCACCCTATCGAACAATGTCAAATCAGTATGTGCCAATGGATCGAATCTTGGTGAAAGCATTTCCAAAACATCATCCAAACTGCCTGTCTTGTCCAATATCCTCTTGAAGTTCCTGAAAACCTTCTTATCATATCCTCTAAGTTGAAGCTCCCTTTTGATAGTGTTTTCTGCACAGGTCTTGCAGATAAGCTGATCATGATAACGATATGAAAAATCAGAGTTTATTATGGTCACTTCCCCTTCAAAACTGCAATGCTGGCAGATATTTGTAAATCTGACCTTAATGTTGTTTTGCTTTAGGAAAGATTCCAGTTTTTCGTCTTTGTCAGCTAAGAAAACAGCTTGAGAACGCAATAGATTGATTGCCTTTGAAGGAGGATAAAGCTTATCTTCCTTTTCATCCTTAATTACAAAACGCTTAATGGAGATGGAACCGTCTTCCTCATCCTCCTTAAACTTCAATACACCTACAAATTCAGGCTTGCGCTTTGTGTTGAGAGCCCCTTTAGGACTTCCAATAGGATACATTTCCCAAGACTTTTTCTTTTTGTTTAATACTATCATTGATAAAATTCCTGATTTTTCTTTAATTTAAGTTCTTATTAGTTTATAAATATATTTTTAATAGTTTAAAAAGATTAAGACAAAAATAGTGAATGGATTAAAGAATTGAAAAATAAGTTGAAATAATAAAATAAACTAAAATTTAAAAATAAAAAATTGTAAAAAAAGAATAGTTAAAAATAAGAAATAAAAAAGAATTATTTTTGTTTCTTATAATGGAAAATAGACTCTAAAAAGTCATTAGTCTTGAATTTGGAATCATTGCTTGAACTTGACATGATTATTGCATATCCATCATAATCTCCTTTTCCACAATAGACGATAATTGGATCTCCATTATCCATATCAGTACTATAGACCTGATTTTGAGATGCATTTTCAAATTCACATTTGAAGACATTTAAAACATACCAATCATCCCCTAAATTCACATAATAGGTTTCATATCCTGTTATAGTGAATCCTTCTGATTCAATGTCATATGAATGATTGGAATCTATCAACTGAGCCTCCCCTTTACCGCTAAGATAAGTATTCTTATCTATTGATATTTTATAATGGTCATTTGAACCTAGATTTCCACTTCCTTCTTGTCGATTTCTATCATATAGATAATCATTATTGGAAAGGTTACTGGAGCTTTCTTCTATAATAGAAGTGTCATAATTGTTGGAATTATCGCCTGTATTTGCATAATAGGCAATTACTGAAAACAATAACAATACAATAAAAAGAACTATGCATATTTTTCCACATGGCAGACTTTCAGAGACCGTACTGCCTGAGGAAGTGTTTGATGAATTGTCATTAGTCCTTTTAGAGGAGCTTTCAAATGGATTTTTAGAGCTCTTATTGCTGAAATCATCAAAAGGCCCTTTGAAATCATCACTGGAAGATCCGTCAGCCTTATGTCTAGGAATATATTCCTGTCCGCATTCAGGACAATACTT
>NZ_JAZNIB010000141.1:0-4564 GCF_045577275.1 Methanobrevibacter sp. | reverse complement strand
TTTTCAATTTTTTCAAATATTTTTAATCTTATAGCTTATTTCATTTAAAAAATCAATAATTGGTATTACTATTCTTCATTTAATTGCTCATTTCATTTAAAAAATTAACAATATACTTTTATATTAAAAATAATAAAAATTATAATAGTATTAATTAATAATAGTTATTGTATTATTTAATCATTAAATTAGTTTCATAGAGGATATTATGATTATAGAAATGATTACTAGCGGATTTGACATGATTATGGAAATGCTCCAAAGTGGAGGAGTTATCACTTATATAATTCTTTTACTTGGTATCTATGGTCTGTTAATATCCATAAGGAAGATATTTTACCTTAGAAAAATTAGTAAAATCGATGCTACAGAAATTATGGGGACCATTACCTCATCTATGGAAAAAGGAGGAGCTATTGAAGCTTTAAAAAATATCAGTCACTATAAGAACCCTGTTTCAAGAATAATGTCTGAAGCATTGAAAATAGGTTATAAAAACAAAATCGAAGTAGAAGAAAGTATGGAGCAGATTTTCATTGTTGAAATGAGTAAAATGACCAATGGTATCAGTGCTTTAAAAACCATTATCGAACTCGCTCCATTTTTAGGTTTGATTGGTACAGTATTGGGTATTTGGATGACCTTTAAGAATTTAGGTGTAAATCCTGATGCTGCAGCTATGGCAGAAGGTATTTATCTTGCTCTCATTACTACAATTGCAGGTTTGACTGTAGCTATTATTCTCATGCCATTATACACTTATATCAAAGGATTGATCAATCAGGAAATGGATAAGATTGAATTAGCTACCAAAATGACCAACTGGAGTTATGCAGTAATCAAAATTAGAGTTTATGAGAGATTACCTTGTGTAATTGAAGCTCTTCAAGAAGCAGAAGGTATTGTAAGTGTGAAAGAGATCACTGACCCATATTCAAATATTCAAATTTCATTTAAACCTAGTATGCTCGAAAAGAGTATCAGTAATATCATTCTAGAGAAATGTGATGTAAAATCTGAAATTACTGAAAGTAAATTAAGACAATAATTTGGGGCTGATAACTTGGCAATTGACATTAAGCGTCATAAGGAAAAAATGAATCAGGACCAACCTGAGATTAAATTGGTTCCTTTTATTGATATTTTATTTACATTGCTCATATTTCTGGTAGTGACAAGTACTTTCGGAGCTGCAGCTACTGGTGACGATACAGGAACCGGTACTGGAAAACCGAATATGACTGATACTACTGGAGATGCGGAGTATTACTTGATACCTGTTGCAGGATTGCAGAAGGTTACTGTAAATGGTATTGACATGTCATCTGAAATAAGTGGAAATGCTATTGGGGTCCATGCAAGAGTGCTTGACCAAGGTGATGTTCAGATTAAAACGAGTGAACATGCCATAATTATTCAGACACCTGCTGGAATGAACCCTTATGAAGCAGTTCATAAACCAGAGTGATGTTTTAATAATTAATTTATTCATTTTTTTTAATTTTTTATTTTTTCAATTATAAATTTTATATTCAATAGTTATTGGGGTAAAAAAATGTATTTAGGCAGAATTATTTCAGCAGGAAAAACAGAAGATGGAAAACCATATGTTGCTTACAGAGTTTCAAGCAGATCTTTTCCAAACAGACAAGTAAAGGTTCTTGAAGATGAAGCAGCTATCATTCCAAAAGAAGGATTTGAAACAGACATATTCAAAAACTCTTATATCGCTTATGATTGTGTAAAAACAGTAGGTGACATTGCAATTATTTCAAACGGTTCACAAACCAACCCTATTGCAGATAAGATTTCCATTGGAATGAACATCAGGGATGCAATGGCATATTCATTGATCACTATGGATTATGAAAAGGATGATTATAACACTCCAAGAATTGCTGCAGTAGTCAAAGGAAGTGAAGATGATTTTGAAGCTTATATTGGAATTGTAACCGATAGCAAAGTATTGGTTGAAAAAATAGAAGATGGAAAAGCTCAATTCATTTCCACTTATGAGAAAAACACTCCTGAAGATGTAGTTTTCTCTGCAGAAACTCCTGATGATGCATGTAAATTCATCTTTGATGAAGGTGCATTTGCTGAGTTTGAAAATCCTGTTTCTTCAGTTGCAGCAATATTTGATGGAAAATGGAATTTAGCTGGATTTAATCCAGAATAATCCTCCAAGCTTTTTAGCCTTTGGCTAAAAACCTTGATCAAAATTCTTTCCAATTTTTTTACTAAATTGGATTTTTTTACTTTTTTTTTTTTTTAATGAAAAATTCTATTTTAAGTTATTCTAATTTTTCGGCCTCTTCGGCTTCTTTTATCTTTTGGACTGTTCCCCAACTTCTTCTAACGAAATCCGGCATTTCATCATATTTGAATTTCTTCAAGAAGTTTTTGGTTTTAGGATCACTTGGATAACCTGAACCGATTCCATCTCTGTCCTTGGTGGATCTGATGTACTGCTTATTTATCTCTTCAATAAGCATATCCCTTTTTGTTTTTGCAATGATTGAAGCTGCTCCAACCGCAAGATAATTATCATCTGCCTTATGCTCTGCAATGACTTCACAGCTATGGCCTACATATTCTTCCATCTCTTCCTGAAGTCTTCCTTCCTTTACATCCAAAGCATCTATGATGATTCTATCTGCTCGAAGAGTGTTTATGATTTTTTTCATGGCCAATTTTTCAATTTGGTTAAGATTAATTCCTTTTGCCCTTAAGGTATCGATATCCTTTGCAGTAATTACCACTGTTTCATAATCAAACATTTTAGTCAATTTACGATATAGAACAGCTCTTCTGTTTGGAGTTAATCTTTTGGAATCCTTTACGCCCATTCTTTCAATGATCTTTTCTTTTTTCTCAGGTATTACAATACCTGCCATAACCATAGGGCCTAAAACAGGACCTCTTCCAGCTTCATCTAATCCTAGTGTATCCATATTATTAAATCCAGTTTAATTGTTAAAATAGTTTTTTAACTAATTAGAATTAGTACTAAATTAGTTTTATTATTAATTATGTTTTTAGAATATATAATTTTTAAGAAAAAGTTCATAAATTTGAAAAAGAGTAAGTTTTGAAATGGTGTATTTGATGGTGATTAAAAGGAATATTATGGATTGTAAAAACAATCCATAGTATTTATACGTATAATTAACGCTTGAAATTGTTAAATATTTATTTCATAGCTTTTAAACGTACTTCCGGTTCTAAAGCTAATGGTTCAGCAGCTACGATTGCAGTTCCTTTAGCAACTACAGTCATAGGGTCATCAGAAATTTGAATTGGAATATCTGATTCATCGAAAATTCTTTCTTTGAGTCCTCTTAATCTAGAACTTCCCCCTACTGCTACAGTGTTTTTATAAATTCCCATCATCAATTCAGCTGGTAATCTTTCCAAGATGAGATTTAATCCGTTGATGACATCCTTTATGATTGGTTCCACTGCATCTGCAACTAACATTGAATCAATTACAACTTTCTTAGGTCTGTTAGTTTCTAAGGATTTACCAATAACTTCATAATTTAAGTTTTCAAATTCTTCACTGCAATGGATCATACCAACTTCCATTTTTGCAGCTTCTGCATCGTGAATGCTGATTGCAACATTGTATTTTTCTGCAACCAATTCTACGATTCTGTTGTCTATGTCGTCTCCACCGACTCTTACGGTTTCAATATCATTTATTCCACCAAGGGAAATGACTACTAAATCAGTGGATCCTGCACCGATGTCGATTACCATGGTTCCGTTTGGTTCTGCAATAGGTAATCCTGCACCAATAGCTGCAGCTAAACCTTCGCTTACTACTAAAACGTATTCAGCACCAGCTTTTCTACCTATTTCTTCAGCAGCATTCTTTTCTACTTCAGAAGCATCTCCAGGAATTCCAATGACAATTCTTCCTACAGTTTCTCCTTCGTTAATACCAATTTCCATTGCTCTGATGAGTAATGCTTGTGCTTGTGCAACGTTTTCGATTACTCCTTTTTTAAGTGGTCTTACTGCAACAATGTCTTCTGGGGTTCTGCCTAACATTTTTTTAGCTTCTTCCCCAACAGCAAGTACTGCAGAAGGGTCATCTTTTTTAACAGCAACTACAGAAGGAATTTGGTATAAGTCAAATTTGTCTCCTGATGGTTTTGCGATTACGGTGTTTAAGGTACCTAAATCAATACCTAAACTGTTTTTAACGACTCTGGTTGGTTCAATTTCAACAGCGTCTTCATTTCCGAAAATACTCAAATTTATTCCTCCATTATAAAATAAAATTAATTATTCATGTTTGATTATTATATTCATTAATCAATTACGCTAGATTTTATTTTTAGAATCATGTTTTCAATTTAAAATTCAATTAGAAATTCCAAAAAGTAATTAATTAATATTATAATAATAGTATTTATAATTTTTATTAATAATAAGTTTTTGTATAAAAATATGAAAAAAAGTTTATATTTTGAGTATAATTCTATTGCTTTATAATTTTTTTAAAAATAGTAATGTGATTAATGAATGAATTGTTATGTAGAATTGTTGTGAAAAT
>NZ_JAZNIB010000140.1:0-1661 GCF_045577275.1 Methanobrevibacter sp. | reverse complement strand
AGATAATTATAAATAATTTTAAAAATAGACTATTCCTAAAAATATTTTACTTATTTTGCAGTGGTATTATGAAAAGAAAAATAAAAACTCTATTCATGACAGTTGGAACTGAAATCAATCCAAAATCAGATGTGGAAGGTTTTCAAATATTGGCAAAGGGAATATATTCCTCTATCCATAAGATCTATCCAGATTATATAGTGTTCTTTGCATCTGAAATCTCTAAAAACGTAATAGATTATGTCAAGGAATTATTTGAAGCGGATGATGATGAATTCATCGAAGGTCAGGATTATGAGATTGTCCTAATGGAACAGGTGGATAACTTCAACAGCTGTTTTGAAGCTTTTGAACAGAAGATTTGGCAATTGGATATCTTTTCTGAAGAAAATTATGAGATTATCATGGACTATACCTCTGGAACAAGGACAATGTCTGCTGCAATGGCCTGCTGTGGAATGTTCTATTCCAAGGATTTGATTACAGTAAGCGGAGACAATAAGAACGGAATTGTAACTCCAGGTACAGAATCCCTCCAATACCAAAATCTCTATAAGGTCTATGACAAGTTCTCACTGATGAGAATCAGAAACTACTTCAATGCCAACAGATTCTACACTGCAAGTGAAATATTGGAAAATATCGTTGATGAGAACATCAATAAGGAAAACCTATTGAATCTTGTCAAGGCATATTATGCCTGGGACAATATGGACTTTATAGTTGCATATGACTATTTGACTAAGGTCAACTTAGATGGCTTTGAACTTTCTGAAATAAAAGATGACTTGAAGACAAACCTTAAGGCACTTGGTGCAATAGTAAGGTCTCCACATGAAAACCTGAAGAACTGCTATATTCTTGCAAGCTTGATTAATAATTCAATAAGAAGAGCTGAAGAGTATAAATATGATGATGCCATCGCTCGATTATATCGTGCCTTTGAACTCATTGCACAAATTAGATTAAGTAAATGTGGATTAATCAGTTCAGATTTGGATATTGATGTGCTTTTGGAGAAAAATGTAAATCAGGAGTTCATTGACAGTCTGGAAAAAACAAGAGTTGACGGCAAGATAAAGATAGGTTTGATAAAGGACTTTGAAGTCTTGGCAGAGTTAGGTGACGATTTGGGATTGTACTTTGCTGAAAATAGGAATAAGATCAATAACCTGACCATAAAAAGAAACAATTCCATATTGGCTCATGGTCTTGAATCCCTTGACAAGGAGGATTTCGACCAGTTTGAAGAGCTTGTTGAAAACCTTGCCCGCAAGTTGGACAAGGATATGGACAAGTTCATTTTGCAAACCAAGTTTGCCAAATTTGATTTGAGAAATAAGATGAATAGGCTTTAATTATTTAATGTATTTTAGATTAAAGTTCTTTAAATCATTTATAGTTTACTATATCTATTATTTGTTATTATTATTTATTTTTAGGGAATGATATTCGTTAAATTTATATATGGGGACTTATAGAGTTAGTATTAAAGATAGGGGGTTATCCCCCTATTACATGCGCCTATATGCCAGATATGATATAATCACACCTAGCAAAGTTAGAGCGCATGTTAATACACTCCAAAAATCCCCCATAAAATCACCCCCTATATAATGCATATTACTCTAATTTTTTTAAGCTATTTTCTAACTTAAATT
>NZ_JAZNIB010000139.1:0-4261 GCF_045577275.1 Methanobrevibacter sp. | reverse complement strand
AAAAAGTTGTTTAATTGGGTACGTGACAATATTCAATACAAAAAGTATAGAAATACCAGAAGAGGAGCTGTCAAAACACTTCAAAGTAAAAAAGGAAATTGTGTTGACCAAAGCCATTTATTGGTTGCATTATCTAGAGCGGCTGGAATTCCTGCAAGATATGTTAAAGGAGACAAATGCAGATTCACTACAGGTTATGTTTCAGGACATATCTGGACACAGATTCTAGTTGGGAACAAATGGGTTGTTGCAGACCCTACAAGCTCCAGAAACAGTTTTGGAAAAATAAAAAATTGGAATACAAAGAACTATGTATTATGTGGAAAGTATAGTTCAATAAGTTTTTAGACATCGAATATAATATTCCAAAATAATTTTTAAGTTTTAATTAATTCTTTTCTTTGATAAATCTATTAAGGAATAATTAATTAAAACTCTTATTTTTTTAAAATCAAATCTAAAATTTATTTTTAAAATTAGATTATTAAAAATAGTATAAAAATAGTATAAATATAAGCGCCGGGACGGGGATTTGAACCCCGGCGATCTATTGATCATCGGATTAGCAGTCCGACGCCGTACCAGGCTGGGCCATCCCGACTATAAATGAAAAAAAGTAATATAATTCGTTGCTTAAATACAACATTATTATTTTATATTTACTTATTATATAAACTTTTTCTTTTTTAAAACTAAAGCATTATTTTATCTTAAATACTCATTAAAAAAGATTTTAAACAGTTTTTTATAAATAATAAAAACTCTTTAAGTGGCACATAAAGGAGTGGACAAAATTCATCAACCACGGTTATCTGAAAAACTAACTCCACCCCGCGGTTCTACAAGCATCAGCTGTCAGCGGTAGAGCTGCTCCTTTCCAGGCCTGACACGTTCCCACAATAAAGCCAATTAAATATTACCCTCCAGTAATATCCTTGACACCATTGATCCTGCAGGACGGGGCTTCGACATCAGCCTTACAGGCCATGATTAAATCCAAATGCCGCCTCCTCTATTTCGACCGCACCGAAGGAGATTTGTGCTTACAGAGGACTCCTAACCCTCCAGTCTAGCCAATAATAATATATCTTATTAATATTATATAAAGTTTGTTGTAAGAAATTTTAACTAAAAACTCTTTTTTAAAAAATAAAAACAATAAAAAGCAGATTATGCGAAATAAGGAAAAAATAGTGGGATAAAAAATAAAAAACAATCCAAAAATAAGGAAAATATAAAAAATATTAAAAAAAGTATTAAAAGGGGTTATTAATATAAAACAAGAAGTTTAATGAAATTTAAAAAGATTTAAAATAAGATAAAAAGAATTTTTTAAACTTATTCAATAAGTTTGCTGATCAAATTCTTCTTAAAGTATTTAATGATATCTCCATCAGATATAATGCCTACAAGTTTACCGTCATCAACGACAGGCAATTGGTTAATGATACTGTCTCCAGGAGCTTCATCAAACATTACAGTTATTGCATCCTTAATGCTTGCTTCTGAAGATATGGTAGCTACATCCTTAACCATAACTGATTTTACTTTAGTGCCGTATTGATACTTGTCTAAAATCAAGTTATGACCTAAATCAGTAGCAGTTACGATACCAACCATTTTTCCGTCTTCATCGACGACAGGCATTGCACTGATTTTATGTTTCATTAATGTTTCAAAAGCGAAAACAGTTGCCTCTTCACAGTCAACTGTATAAACGTCTTTTGTCATTAAATCTTTAACTTTAATTTTTTCTAACATGCTATTTACCTCCAAAGTTTCGAGAATTGGATTGACTATAAAATATTAGTAATTATCAATCAATATTTAATAATAAAGATTGTTTTAACTATTTTATTTGATTTATTAATAGAATAAGCCCAAATCTATTTTAAAGCTAAAATAAAGCAATGAAAAATAGCTAAAATTTTAGAAATTATATATATGTTACTAACTATTAATAATATTTACTATTAACATTTTATAAATTTTTATATTTGATTTTCTTAAAAAAATTAAGAAATTAAATTAGTTAAAAAATATGATTTCATGAAATTGCATGAGAAAGAAAGAGATTTAAAATTAAGTAAAAACTGAAAAATTAGAAAAAAGAGTAAAAAAATAAAAAAAATAAGAAAATTGGAGTAGATTTACTCCAAATCAACGATTTCAACAGTGTAATTTGCTTCTTCGTCAATATCAATCAAGACTGCATGACCCATTTCAAGCATACCAGGGTTTGCGATAGTGGTTTTGCCCACTTTATCAATGGAACATGCTTCGTGAATATGACCGCAAATGTTGATATCTGGTTGGAATTCGTGAATAGGCTTTTTAACACCTTGACTTCCTACGTGAGTTCCATCAGGAAGCTCATCTGCTTTAGTGTCAAATGGAGGTGCGTGAGTAAGTAGAATAACCACTCTTTTAGCATCAGCATTTCCAATATAGTCATATTCAGCTAAAAGTTCATAAACACGTAGATAAATGTGATCGTCATCTGCTTCACCAGGAGTGTTGAATGGAGTAGGATTAGATCCTCCATAACCCATAATAACTACATTTTCATATGCAATCAATTGATTGTGCATACAGAATGCAGGTTTCTCATCAGGACCACTTTCCTTGATTGCATTGCAGATTCCTGCAGGGTCACAGTTTCCTGGAATTGCAAAAACATCAACGTCACATTCTTCAACGATTTCATCGATGAACGGTTTTACAAAACTTAATGGTTCAAATTCAGTGATGTGGAAATCTGTAATGTCTCCTGCAATCAATAATGCCTTAATATCATCATCTTTTTTTATGTAATCAATTAATTTTGGATTTTTCTTACCGTGTATATCACTAATTGCTAAAATTTTCATTATAAAACAACCTTATAATTTTAAAGAATCCTCATGATATTATGAAAAAAATAAAAATAATATATTATATTAATATATTAAAAAAATATAAAAAGAATTCATTTTATAAAAATAAATGTTTATTCAGCGAAGAATGGAGCCATTTCCTTTAAAGCTGATTGAATCTTTGGCTTATCACCATATAATGCAATTGTTGAATCTGTGTCAAATTCCATTATAAGACCATAATATTCAGCAATCTCTTGAACTCTATCTTCTGCAATTGGATTTTTTAAAGTAATTTTTGCATAGGATAATCCTGGAGGAACATTTTGAATGAATCTGGATTGAGTGTCTGAAATCTTAAAAATCTCTTCTCCTCTATTTGCTCTTTGAAGCTTATCTAACCATTCTTCATAAAACTCCTTATCGTAAGCTTCTGCAAGAGACAATAGGATTCCTTGGATTTCATTTAAAGACATATCCGCTTTAGCCATCTCATTGATCATATCAGGATGACTAGGGTCTTTTTTATAAAATCCAATTTGAGATTTGACCAAACCCAAATCCTTATTGATTTCCTTTGGAATTGGAATGCCTTTCTTATGCAATTCTGCAGAAAGGTTTGCCATAACCAGCCAAGATTGTTCAATAGGCAAAGTGCTCATAAATGTCCTTCCAATATTTTTAAGGTAGTAATATTGACTTTTGCATCTGCTTCTCTTAACTCTTTTTTGATTTCATTAAGATTGTTGTATCTGTCTAAAAAGAGAACATGGTGACTGCCAGTTCCTGTAATGTCTAAAATAGCGATTTCATCCATGTCTTTAATTTCATCTCTACCTTCAATAGCTGCTTTGAATTGAACATAAGGACCATACTCTTCTGGAAGGTCTTTAAATCTAAATATTCCACCTAATATTGCAATAAACATATTATTTCTCCTAATTAATTATAATCTATAAGACTAATTTCTAGTTTACCAGTAAAATCATACCAGCAGAACCAGTTTAATTTTTATACAAAACCATATAATTTCATATTATTATAAATTATATGAATATATTTTTAGTTATAGTAATTAATATAGTTTATTATTATACTAATAATTTTTATTCATTATAATTATTTAATTTTATTAAATCTGTTTATAAATATACTAATAATTTCAGATCATAAACCATAAATTTCATTTGAAAAATAAAAAATTTTTATTTTTAGATATTATCAAAAAATAGTAGATTATTAGTAAATATACGAACTAAAAAATTGTTTTAAAAAAAAGAAAAGATAAGTAGAATAATCTACTTATTCAATTTTTTCTAATACAGGAGCTGCGTCGATTAATTGTGCGTCGAAAGTTAATTCGTCTGCGCTTAATCCCATAGCTAATCCGTATAATTGAGCTAAGT
>NZ_JAZNIB010000138.1:0-2163 GCF_045577275.1 Methanobrevibacter sp. | reverse complement strand
TATTTTCTACATTAATCATGATTTTATTGCTCATTATAAATTTTCCAATGCTGGAGCAAAATTTAAGTTCAAATATTGAAATTGAAGAGAACAGTGAAGGCAGATTTTTGCTTGACCATGTTGCAAGTTCAATAAATGAAGTGAATTCCAAGGGATATGGATTCAATAAAAAAATCAGCTTGCCAGAATCAATTAATGAAAACCATTACTCAATTATTGTAAAGAAAAATGAGATTATAGTTGAATTCAACAATAAAAAAGGAAAATCCCAAATTAATCCAATAAATCTTGTAGATACAAACAATAAAACAATGGATAGCGTACAATTGTTCAAGGGAAGAACTTATCTGATTGAAAAGAGATTGATAAATGACAACAAAACTCACATAATCAATCAAAGTTCGATTGAAATTAGACAAATAGAAGGATAAATGATGGGAGAAATTATGAAAATAGATAAAAAAGGTCAAATGACTGTAGAATTGATATTGCTGGTGAGTTTTGCAATTATTAGCGCAATGATTCTTGCCAATGCCGTGATGGACAGCAATGAATTGAATATGGCAATGGCATCAGCAAGAAATGGGGCTTACGAAGGAATATCCTCAAATGGGTTGGCAATTTATCCTAAAGAATCTTTTGATAACTATTCAACAGATCCAAAAAAGCAATTCCTGATGAGACAAAAGAGCATAAAAATAGTCAAAATTTCCGAGACATATAAAGGAAAAGACAATTTCAATAGAACAAGGATACAGTTAAAGATCTATGCATCTTGTCCTAATCTCAAAACAAAGGAAGAGAAGGAATCAGTAGGTGACCGCATAAATTACAATGTTAGAAAAAGCATTACAAATTCATTTAAAACTGAAAATATTACAAATAAGCTGTTCAATCCTGCATTTTCAAACAAGTATAGTTTTACAACTGCAAATGTGGTTTGGGTTTGAAAAATAGAATAGAATAAAGATAAAATAGGATAAAAATAGGATAAAAATAGGATAAAATAATAGAATAGGACAAAATAGAATAAATATTCTTAAAAAAATAAAAAGTAAAAAAAAGTTAAAGGGAAAATGAATGAAAATTCATTCAATTAACCTAAATAATAGAAATAATCTTTTAGATGGATGAACTGAGCAAATGTTTGATCATGAGTTACACCCGGCATTAAAATAGCTACAATTATTCCAAGTATGCCAAATATAATGCCAATACCCCAAATCATCAAAACAGCTGTTCTTTCATCAACAGGTTTTCTCAAGACCAATCTGATCAAGGACTTGAATCCTTGTTTAGGTCTAACAAGTTTTCCATCCTCATTCAGTTCAGTAGGCTTATGCTGTTGCCTTTCCATAACTCCTGCACTGTAGAACTTGAGAGCAGCATCGATGATATTCGGCAAGAGAACAATAAAAGCAATCAATTTAACCCTACCAATGAATGCAATGGCTGCAATTGTAGCACCTATAATAAGGGTTCCTGTATCTCCAGGGAAAACCTTTGCAGGATACATATTGTAGTAGAGGAATGCAATCAAGGTACCTAACATACTCATACTGATAATAGCTACATCATATTTACCTAGAATTATGCAGCTGATGGTAAGAGCAGTCATTGAAATGACCCCTAAACCGGATTCGATACCATTTAAACCTGCAAGCATATTGGTTAGATTGGAACAGATTGAAACAGCTATTGGAATCAGAATCATATACAAAAGACCAACATTAGGAGGAGCAATCCACCATAATGGAATACCTGCTAAAAACAGTAAGAACAACTTTTCTTTAGATGACAAAACAATTAGATCATCTACCATACCTACCATTCCAACAAGAAGAACTACAACAAGAACAACGGTAAGTTGGAAAGTCAATGTTGGGAAAAGAATGATTCCTGTAAAGATTCCTATAATAAATCCAAATATTATACCCATACCACCCATTTCAGCTACAATGGGTCTGGATGATTTATGGATATCTTTTCCTATAATTTCAGCTTGCTCCAACTTATGAATAAGCCAAGGCATAACTAAACGAGTACTGATAAATGATAAGATCCCACAAAGAAGTGCAATTACAACAAGAGGCAATGTGGGAATTGAAATTAAACTAGACATATTTTCACCAAATATTATTGAATATTGAAACTTAATGTTTT
>NZ_JAZNIB010000137.1:0-7784 GCF_045577275.1 Methanobrevibacter sp. | reverse complement strand
GGATGAAAATTTAATAAAAAAAATCGTCTATTTAGTCAAAAGAGCAATTTATTTCATTTTTCGTTGCTAAAACTATATTCAAATGAGTTTCATTAAGTTTAGAGAGACATCAATTCTAAGGAATTGAAAACATCTATTCCTATAAATTTCATCATGCCCACAAAAAGATCATTTTAAAAACATATCATTTGCAAAAAAATTTCAATAGTATAAAACAAGTTTCCAGTTCTTTCATAAAGAACTGTAAAAATCATCACACCATAAAATAATTCCACTTAAATCCTAAAGTCTTTTCCATCCAAAGAAAAATTTATAACAATGTTGATTTCCTGTTTTTCAATTACACAAGCACCCTCACCATTTGATTTAACTGTCTTTTTCTCATACTCTTCAATCCAATCATCAAATATCATGACATTGTGCATTGCACCCATATAAATCTCTTTCAATCTTTTTGGATTTGTCTTGATATAAGCTTCATGAACCTTTGTCTTGGCTCGTCCTTGTAGCTCATCAACATAATCAGCACTCAATCCAATATTGCTGGCATGAAACTTTCTTAAGGAATGGGATCTGAAAAACCTGTAATTTCCTACAAAACCCATGCCTAATCTGTCATTGACCTTCTTGAAATTATACATCAAAGAATCATCACTGAAGTCAAAGAGCTTATCATCTAGGGACAAACCTTCCCTAGAACGCAAATAGTTAACTATATAAAAACTAGCCTCTGGAGAACAGAAAGTATAATAAAACTTGCCAGTTTTAATACGTTTAAGATAAAAACCGGCAACAACATCTTTTCTAATAGCCAATTCATCTAGAATATCCTCTATAGAACCGCCACTATGATAATCATTAGTTGCCCTAACAAAATCCCCAACAGCCAACGAAAGCGTTTCAGCCTTAGCACATCCGCTGCTGGAAATGAAAAGAACAACAGCTTTGAATGAAAGTCGGGAAATGGAACATACTTCCATAATATCTTTTTTAGTAGGCAAATCAAGATAAGAACTTAAATAGTCATTATCAAATTTAATATCATTCAAATAAGGTAATTCTATTTCAAAATGCTTATAAAATGCCATAATTCTTGAAAAATAAGTCCTAACAGTATTTATTGAATAATTAGCTATTAGATAATTTCTAAAATTCAATAAACGTTTCTTTATATGCCTATTTTTAAGAGGAATATAAGTATTTTCATCAGATATGGCTTCATTAATTAAAAATTTAATCGAATTATTATGAAAAGATTCATATTTCCTTATAGCTGCACTATATGTTTTAACAGTAGTAAGCTTAAGATTACGATTCTTACAAAAATCCATTAACAAATCATTAGACATCATAAATAAAAATAAAATTAGAATAAATAAAAAAATAATCTTAGATAAGTTAATTAATGAATTATGCTTAAGTTAAAACTCTAAAAATTAAGAAATAATATTGAATAATGAAAAATAAATGAAAAAATAGAATAATGCTTACTTTTTAGGATTGCCAAATTCATAAGTCTATTCTTTAGAGACTAGGGTTTCGAGTTTTTTATTTAGTTCACTTACTTTTCATTAATTTTTCTCGTAATAGTAATTTTAGAATGCTCCTCTTTTTGTACTATTTTTTGTTCCACAATTTTCTCATTAACTTGTTACCTAAAATATGCTCTTTTTATTTGTTAACTTTATATATTAGTTTAACAAAGTATTACTATAAATTAACTAATAAGGGGGAGTAATTATTAGAGAACCTATGTGTGGAAACGATACTGTAGCAGGAATGCTTTTTGTTCCTTTAAACATGTCTTTAGAAATGGAAACTCCAGAAGATCGTGAGGATTCTATCAAGCGTTATAAAGAACGTGATCCTGAAGGTTGGGAAGCATATGTTGAATGGTGCAAAGAGATGGAGGAATTGACTGGTGAAAAATATTACTATTGATTTACTTTTTTTAAGGGGCTATTTAATTGAAGGTCATTATTGAGAATGCTGAAGAGAGCATAGTTAAGGTTGCAAAACCTCATGGTAATAGTGCTAGGATAATTGTTCCTAAGAAATGGATTGGGCGTGATGTTCAGTTAGTTTTACTGTCTAAGGATGAAGACGATTAACTCTTTTTTTCTTTTACTTTTCTTTTGCTTTTTCTAAATTTTTTTTACTACTAATTTTATTACTTATTTTTTAATATTTTTTTATTAAAACTATTTTTTTAATTTTTTCTAAATTAAGTTCATATAATCCTTGTTTTACTATTTTTAAACCTTTTCCTTTGTGTTTCTAATTTTCCACTATGTATAGTGAAGAAACATATATTTGTTCTTCAAAATTATTTTTTTTTTCACCAAAAAAAATCAATAATCAAAAAGAATAATGGGATAAAGAGCTTAATTGGGGAGTGTAGATACTATCATCAACATAATCGAGGAAACCAGGGACTACATCATAGTCACATTGCCAATATTCATACCAGATGCTAGGGATTGTGAGTATGATCAAGGCGAAAAGCCCTTGACTGCAGAACAGATAAGAAAGTTTGCAGAGGAATACCTGGACTGGAAGATAGTTGACCTGGAACATGAATTCCTTTACAACGGCCAAGTAATAGGAACATTAACAGAATCACATATTACAACAAGGCCACAAATTGTAAAGTTCATAGACGGCACTCCAAGAGAATATCCTACAGGCACATGGTTTGTTACATTGAAAATTACAGACCAAGATGTGATTCAAGGAATAAAAGATGGACATTACACTGGCGGTAGTGCAACCACTATCGAAAGAAAGGATGCAGAAAAATTAAGGAAACTATTACATAGTCATGTTCCCGCATCCGCCAAGTCCCAGATAAAAAGGATAAGGATATCCGACATCAAGGATCAGGTAGTGATAACAATCAGCATAGTCCATTCACCTTGTGTTCCTCTAGCAAAATTTTGTAGTTTAAAAAACAACAATAAAAAGGTGTCACATATGACAAAAGAACTAAACGAACAATTAGAAGAAATATGTCAATTAACATTATTTTTATTATTTTTTTATGGTAATTATTTTTCAAATGCTCTTTCTTAAAGATTATATTTTATTAAGAATAAATATTACATAATTATTGGTTTTCTTGAGATCCTTTGTTTTATTAATTGAATAAATCGTATTTGCCAAGCTAAAAATTTTGAATTTTGTATCAAATAATGGGCTTCGACAAACCCAACTTTTATTTATTTTAAAGATGTCATGAAAAAGGTTTAATCCAATATTAATATTAAATTGGTGATAAAATGTTTAAATTAGGTTTGGAAGAATTAAAAAAATCAATTTGATAGAGAATTGATGAGAAAAGATTCTTTAGAGTCTAAAGCTTCATATATTGTAGGTTTTACATCAATAATTCTACCATTGTTATTTTCTATTCTCTTAGAATTACTAAATGAAAAATCAATAATTTCTGTTGAGTTAAAAAGTTATATGTTAGGAATTTTAATCATTGATATGGTTTTAATTTTTATTACTTTAATAATAACAATTTATATTTTAGATGTCACTCATGTGAATTATCCATTGCCATCGTCCAATCCTAATGAATTAAATAATTTTTATTTTAACAATGCAAACTTAGAATCTGATTTAAAAGATTATTATTTTGGATGTATTTCAAATTTGAATATTCAGAATAATAAAAAAGCTAATTTGTTATCTTTATGTTTTAAATTAATTCTCGTATCTTCCATTTTAATATTTATAATGTTCCTGGGGGTTTTATTATAACTGAAATTAAATGTGCAATATGTAAAAAAATTATTAAAGAAGGAGAATATGTTTGGGTTGATGATAATTTAGATGAATATTATGATTATGATTGTGTCAAATATTTAAATAATATGCATAATCTGGTTTATGGTAAATTAGATTCAAAAGACAATTTTAGAATTATTCCTATGGCAGCTTATGGTGCGGGTCCAGTTTCAAATGAATGGAGTATTTTGGATTTAGATGATATTTTGGAAGATAGTACATTCTGTAGTCATGCAAAAAAAGATTTATTTAATCATATTCCCATATTTAAACAGAATGATACTATTTTTTGTTCTAAGTGTTATGAAAAAATTGGGGATAAAGAGGGAGAATGCTTTGTTCTTTTAGAAGAAAATAAGGTTAGAGACTTATACCCTTATTCCTATGATTTTTCTAATGTTAATTTTTTCATATCTTATGATAAATTTAATGAAGATTCTTTTAATTTACAAATTTGTATTAAAAATTTAAAAAGAAGTAAATTATCAGATTTAAATATTATTTTATTTTCATTTGATAGTTCTTTAGATTTAGATGATGAGGATATTGGTTGGATGGTTGAAAGTCCCCTTAATCGAGCTAATTTAATTATTTTTGAAAATTATAATATTGGAAATATCAATTCTAATGATAGTTTTGAAAAAGAAATTGTTATAAGAATTCCTAAGAGAAATGAGATAAAAACATTTGATTTAGCTTTAAAAAATAATTTAATTGATGAAGGTACATTAAAATTAAATAATTATTTTGGGGTTGAAAAAAATGAAAGTTTGAATATTGATTTTCCATTGGATCTTTATATTATTGTTTCATTTAGAAATCATTATGAGGTTCATCAATCTTATGAGCAGAAAATAGTATTGGATGATATATGTGAGGATTTGGGCTAAAATAATCTAAAAGTTTTAGTTCTTAAGCAATTATTAATTATAAACAAAAAAATAATTGATTTTTATTTTAAATAATTATATTTATAACTATTAACAAAGATATAAAGTGATTAATTATTATAAAAAAGTTTAATATTTAAAAATTATTGATGTGATAAAATGAAAGCATTGGTTTTACTCGGTTGTCCTGAAGCTCCTTCACAAACTCCTATTGGATTGTATGCTTCATATAAGTTAGGCCAAATGGGCTATGATGTTACTGTATCAAGCAATCCTGCAGCAGGAAAGATATTGGATATTTCAGATCCTGAAGGAGTTTATGTAAAAAAGAGAGTAGACATTGAAAAATGTTTGGATGAAATTGAAGAAGGGGATTATGACTTATTGGTAGGTTGCGTTCATAAGGATGCGGCAGCTACTTTCTTCATAACATATTATCATATATTGAAATGCAAGTCATTGGCTCTTGTATTCTCAAGAGATGCAGAAGAAGTGGCTGAATTTGCAGACATGGTTGAATCATCTACTGATGCAGATATCATTGCCGTAAGGGCTTTCCATAATCCAAATCCAATTAAGGTTAGATTTGACAAATACTTGAAAACTTTAGAGGAATAAGAAACTAGTCTCAAATTATATTTAACTGTTTATTAAAGAAAATGATGGTGATTTAGATGTCTTTCTGTTTAGAAACATATTTGCAACAAAATGATGATTATGAAATACTTGTACAACGTTCTGGAGTTAAACAATGTTACAAGCTTATTGAAGAAAACTCCAAAGAGCTTATTCATGTAAACCCTGGTGATAAGGTATTGGGAGCAAGATTGATTGGACTTCCACCTATACCTGTGGGAATCAATGAAGATGAAGGTGCCATATTGATTACTTATACAAAACCTTGCCATGGAACTGCAGCCATTAAGATTCCAATTAGCCCTGAAGAGATTGAAAGCGTTAGGGCAATGGATATTGGTGATGGATAACTCTAAAATTACAAATTAAAATAATGCTTTATGATTAAAACATAGATTTACGGTGATTATTTGATTACAACTGTTGTAGGTAGTTTTGGGATTGATTTGAAGGAACCTGAAACCCTTGGTGAAAGGATAAAGTCTTCAATCGGATTGTATGATCCATACAAAATAGCTATTGAAGAGGCAGTCAAATTGCAATTGGACTGCGGAATAGACATTATAGGAGACGGTCAGCCAAGAGGGGATATGGTAGGTTCCTTTGTAAAGCATATTCCAGGATTCTCATATGAAATGAATTCTTCAGTTATTGTATCCAAGATAAGGGCTCCTCAAGTTGATATAATGATTAAGGACTTGAAATATGCTCAAAGTGTTCTTAAAAGGGAGATTAAGAATAGGGGCATGAGTGAAGATGAGGCAAATAAAAAGGGAGTCAAGCTTATGTTGACAGGACCTTCCACTATTGTCCACTCTTCAAGATTGGAATCATTTTACAAGGAGAGAAATCCCGCTATCATTGACTGTGCTCATGCATTAAGACGTGAAGTGGAGTCAGCAGAGAAGGCTGGAGCAAAATATGTTCAAATCGATGAGCCATTCTTATCTACTGGCATGGTTGACATGAAGGTTGCAAAGGAAGCGATAGGAATCCTTACCGATGGCATTGAAATGCCTATGGGGATGCATGTCTGCGGTAATCTTGATGGATGCTTTAAGGAAATAGCAAAGTTCCCTATTGATATATTGGATTGTGAATTTGCTGGAAACAATGTGAATATTGGTGTTCTTGAAGCAAATGCCGATTTGCTTAAGGGTAAAAAATTAGGATTCGGATGTGTCGATTCAGCTGTAAATGCTGTTGATGACAAAGAAGAAGTTAAAGCTCTAGTTGAAAGAGGTATTGCAGCAGTAGGCAAGGAAAATATGCTCCTTGATCCTGATTGTGGCCTTAGAAAAGTAGATATTCCAATTGCAAAAGAAAAGCTAAGAATCCTCTCTGATTTGGCTAAAGAGTTTAATTAACTCTTTTTTTTACTTTTTTTAGAATTTTCATTTATTGATTATCAGGTGTCATTCATGAAAGCAACAGATTTATTGGAAAAAATAAGAGAAAATTTGAAAGATTATCCTATAGACTATTTAAAGAGAAAAGCTACGGATGAGAGATATCCTGATAGCATAACAAAACGATTAGCTATTTATAATTCTTCAATTTATGATGAGATATATGAAAAGAATATTGAAGAGGACTATGAAATAAAAGATGCTGTAATTAAGAATATAGAAGATGATGTAAACTATTATTTCAGCGTTTATGATCCAGGAGACATTGAAACAAGGGATTTCATAAGAGAACTTTCATTATACCTTGTTTTAATAGTTAAAAAGCCATTGCATCCATTTGGAGATAATCCTGCTAAGGATGATGTCTTTATGGAAAATGGTGAATACAAATGCAAGAACAGGATTATTCATATTAAGGATGAAAGGTCATTATGCCGTTATTGCGTTTGCAAGAATGCAGGTTATTCCTTTGGGTTTATATGAATCAAATATTTAAGTCATTAAGGAAAAATATAGGATAAATGAGATGAGGTTTTTAGATGGTTGATTTTGATTTTGATGAAGAAAAAATAATGGTGACTCCAAGTATCTTATTCATTGATTATATCAATATGCAGCATAACGATTATTTAAAGAAAAATTTTAAAAATATTACACATAGGGATTTTACATATTTGGCCAATATATTCTATCATCAAAACATTTCACAAAAGGAGCTGTCTGAATTATTGTATGTGTCTGAATCCAATGTAACTCAAATCATAAAAAGATTAGAGAAGAACGGATTGATTGAAAGGCATCATGATGAAAAGAATAAAAGCAGAAAAATTATTAATTTGACTGATGAAGGAAAACTGGTCATTTTTTCTTTAATGAAAATTGTTTTCGAATGGGAAGGCGAATTCTTTAAGGATTATCGTCCTGAAGAAGTGGAACTATTTAAGAAAATGCTTTATGAGTATTATAAGAAAGCAACTTATTATGTTCATAAAGAATGAATCTTTTTAATATTATTTTTTTAAATATTATTTTGATTAATTTTTGACTTTCATTCATT
>NZ_JAZNIB010000136.1:0-1943 GCF_045577275.1 Methanobrevibacter sp. | reverse complement strand
ATATCCTGTCTGGTCTTGAATTGGATGAGGATAATAAACAAGTTGTTGTTACCTTAGATTCTAAAAAGATCAAATCAAAAAGTTTAGAAATTAATGATGTCATTAATCAAATTGAAAAACAATTTAAGAAAGTTGACATTGAAGATTATTATAAATTCACTTTCAAACCTAAAAATTCTACTATTAGGGAAATTAGGCTTCTCGCTGATAAAGCTCGTGACTTCCAGATTAGTGGAACAAAAGGTATTGGTAAAGTCATTCTTCGTAAAGAGGATGAAGAGTGGATTATGCATACTGAAGGTTCTAATCTTAAAGCCATATTTAATGAGATTGGTATTGATAAAGTTAGATCAACAACTAATGACATTCACGAAATTGAAACTGTATTAGGTATTGAAGCTGCTCGTAACGCTATCGTCTACGAATTAAACCGTACATTATCTGACCAAGGTTTGACTGTAGATATCAGACACATTATGTTAGTTGCTGATATGATGACTTCTGAAGGTGTTGTAAAATCCATTGGAAGACACGGTATCAGTGGTGAAAAATCAAGTGTTCTCGCTCGTGCAGCATTCGAAGAAACTGGTAAGCATTTACTCCATGCAAGTATTAGAGGAGAAATGGATGACTTGACTGGTATTATTGAAAATATCATTATTGGTCAACCAATTCCTTTAGGTACCGGTTCAGTAAGTGTTACAATGAAACCAGATGTATATTAAATATTAAATATTAAAATTAAAATTAGGATATTAAGAGTTTTTCAAATTTCTTAATATTTTAATTTTTAAATTTTTATTAAATTATTAAATTCATATTCATAGTTATTCTTAAACATCCAATTAAAAAATTAAGTTTAAGAATGATTTTATTGTAAAATAGTCTATTAAAATATCAATAAATTATAAATAATAGATGTATTATAATTAAATGTAATAGTTTAATTTCATATTTGTTATTTACTTTTATTTTGTTTAATAGCACATATTTTATTACTCTATGAAAAATTTATCTTGAGTAAGATATGATTATTTTATAAGTTTTACTTATCTTGAGATAGATGATTTTTTTAAATTAAAATTTAGGAGGCAGATGATGGATATAGAAAGAGGAATAAGAGTTGCAGTAGACACAGGAGATGTCACTCTCGGCTCAGAAAAATCTATTCAATCTTTAAAATTAGGTAAAGGTAGACTTGCAGTTGTTGCAGCTAACAGTCCTAAAGAAATTTTAGAAGATGTTGAATATTATGCAAATCTCTCTGAAATTCCTTTCATTGTATATGAAGGTACAAGTGTAGACTTAGGTTCTGTTTGTGGTAAACCATTTACTGTTGCTACTTTAATCATAAACGATCCAGGAGATTCTACTATCTTAGAAAAAATGGGGTAGATTTTGTGTCTATTAAATTTAATGCAAATGAAATCCGTTTTATAGCTCTCTTTGAGAGCATGACTGGTGCAATGGTTAAAGATTGCATACTTGATGATGATAATTCCAAAGTTACCTTTGTCGTTAAAAACGGTGATATGGGTTTAGCTATTGGTAAAGGCGGAAGCACTGTAACCAAAGTTAAAAAAGCAGTAGGAAGAGGAGTAGAAATCATTGAATACAATGAAGACCCTGCTCAATTCATAAAAAACGTTTTATCCCCTGCTGAACTCAAATCCATTAAAATCGTTGAAAAAAACAACGACGAAAAAATAGCTATTGTCAATACAGATTCTTCCAATAAGAGAATCGCTATTGGTAAAAATGGTATCAACATCGAAAGAGCAAAATTATTAGCAAAAAGACAGCATGAAATAAATAACATTATTTTAAAATAATGATTTTATTTCATTTTAAAATAATTTTGTTTTGCATTATTGTTTATGATTAATTACATGATCTATTTTCAAAATAGGTCGTGTTAAACTTTTTTTTATTTATTTAATTTA
>NZ_JAZNIB010000135.1:0-5581 GCF_045577275.1 Methanobrevibacter sp. | reverse complement strand
ATAATTAATAAAAACATTATAAAATTCTGTAGAAGAATCTTTCAATTCATAAAAATCTTTTAATTGTAATTCTATAGCCTTATTAATATAATCCAAAGCGTTCTTAAAATTTTTACTTTTTAATTCTATCCGTGACAAGAAAAAATAAGAATTTGTAGTTTCATTAAGGTCTAAAGATTTTTTAAAAAATTTAAAAGACTCATCATAATTACCCAAAAAATATAAAGCAATTGCTTTATTTTGATTTAACAAGACATCTTCTGGATTTAAAGACAAACCTTTTTGCGAAGCGTCTAATGCTTCTTTAAATAGAGTGAGCTCAATTAAGTTTGCGGATTTGAGATAATAAACTGAATAATCATCTTGTCCTGAATTTATCACCTCATTAATAAGTTTTAATGACTCTTCAAAACAATTTAATGAATACAACTTATAAGCCTTCCAAATTTTTGTGCCAATATCATCATATTTATCAATGATTAAATCACATAAAACTAAGGAATAATTCGAAAATCGTTTAAAATCTTTGGAAATATATTTCGATTTCCAATCTCCTCCAAAAAACAAAATTTCTTCCATATATTCTGATAAATTGAAAACATCTTCATTCAAAGCGCATCTATAATAATCCATTCCATTTTCATAATCTCCAATTAAGAAATATAAGCGACCTAACAATAAAAAAGATTCCTCATTGGGATTATAATCAATAATTCTATGCAATAAATTGATACTATCTCCATACATACTCTTTTTATAAAATATAAATGCTTTTTTATATAATGCCTCTTCATTAGTATTATCTAACAATAGAATTTTATCAAAATATGCCAATGCTTCATCAAAATCACCCTCATCAAAATATGATTTTGCATTTTTGAATAAGCTTTTGATTTTTAAATTGGATAACATCCTACACCCTCACTTATTGTTAAAAATTTCCTTAGGAAAAAGTTCATATGCTAGATAAAAAACGGCTGAATAGACACTCCAAAATGCGATAGAAATGTGACTAGCCCCTTTTAAGAAGATAAATGTTTTCAACATATATCCAAGACCAGATTTTTTAAAGTATCCCCATCCTTGGCATCAACATCATCAACAGCATTCGCAATGCTACTATAAGTTTTGTTATTTCTACTATTAATAATTGGATTTGATCAAAGCGAAATCCATAATCTCCTCAGCTAAAATCGCCCTAACTACAAGATTGGATTGGAACCTTTTCAAGATAAAAGTAGCAAGTCAAGCACCACTACTTTTTAAACTGGCCTTTAAAATTTAAAGCCATATGAATTACCTATAAAAATTAATAGAAATCGAATCTCAAAAAAATATTAAAATTAAATATAAGTAATTAGAATTATTTAAATCTTTCCATAAATGACTTAAATTTTGTGATTTACTTAAATAAACTAAAATATTCATTAATTTTAGAAATGAACGAATAAAAATATGTTAAAGACAGCAAATGATGAATAAAACCATTAAAGATTTGGAAAGAATTAAAAATTGTTCGGAAACTTAAATAAATTTAGAAAAGTTTATTTAATTAACAAGGTAAAATGTATAGTATATATAACTTAATTGAATAAATTAATAATTAGATTAATTTAGGATATACTAGAATCATTTTATAACTTTAGCTAAGGGATAAACAATGTCAGAAACTAATGAAAAAAACAAAAATATTGAAATAATTACAGGAGATCCTAAAAAGGCTATACGAAAGCTCAGTATACCTATGATGCTTTCAATGGTTTTAATCATGATGTATAACCTTGCAGACAGCATATGGGTTGCAGGACTAGGTCCTGATGCATTGGCTGCAATAGGATTCATCACACCATTATTCATGGTTTTGATCGGACTTGGCCATGGTATAGGCGCAGGTGCAAACTCACTTATTGCAAGAAACATAGGAGCTGAAAATCCCGCTGAAGCAAACAATGCAGGACTTCATGGAATAGTGCTTTCCATCATCGTATCTATCATTTTTACCATACTTATGCTATTGGCGATGAAACCTATTCTCGTTCTCATGGGTGCAGGAAAAACCATGACTTATGCATACAGATACGGTAATATAGTATTCGGATTCCTAATCGTCTTTGTATTCTCTGCAGTATTGTCTGCAGTATTCAGATCTGAAGGGGATATGAAAAGGGCAGTGATACCGATTGCAGCAACTTCAATACTCAACATAATATTAGACCCTATATTCATCTATCAGTTGAATATGGGAATAGAGGGCGCTGCAATTGCAACTGTAATATCATCTGCAGTATCAATTCTCATCATGGCATATTGGATTTGGATTAAAAAGGATCTTTTCCTTGACTTGAGCCCTAAAAACTTCAAGTACGACAGTCAAATGATGAAGGATACCCTTCATGTAGCGATTCCATCAACACTTGAGAACATCATATTCTCAACACTTGCAGTGATAGTCAACACAATGCTGGTGATTGTTGCTGGAACAGATGCAGTAGCTGCATATACCGCTGCAATGAGAATCGTTCAAATGTGCATGATTCCAATGATGGGTATCGGTACAGCTCTCCTTACAATAGCTGGAGTGGCATATGGTGCACACAACTATCAGAACCTCAAGACAGGATACAACTATGCGGTAAGGCAAGGATTCATAATATCCATCGTGCTTGCGATATTGATGATTCTATTCTGCAATCAAATATCTTCAATTTTCGCATACACCAGTGCAAGTGCAAGCCTTGGTCCGCAGATAGCATATTCAATCAGAATATTGAGCCTATTCGTCGTTGCAATTCCTCATGGTATCATGTCTTCCATGATGTTCCAAGGAGTTGGAAAAGGACCGAAAGCACTTAAGATCACACTTCTCAGATCACTTGCATTCGAATCCATATTGGCATATCTCTTTGGATTCATATTGAACTTCGGACTCATAGGAATTTATGCAGGTATCATATTAGGCTGTTTCCTTGGAGGAACAGTCGGATTCATATGGTCCAAATTCTTTATCGACAAGTTCCAAATCGAGTCTAAAGACAGATATGAGGGCGTTCCAGCAAAATAAATAGCATTAGCTATTTATTTTCTTCTTCTATTTCTTTTTCTATTTTTTATTACTCTTTCTATTTTTTATTTCCATTTCTTTTTCTTTTTATCTAATTTTTCATTATCTATTCCATTCACTATTTCTACGATTTTAAATCAAACCCTATTTAAATCCTTTAAATTAAAGATTTGACCATATTAAAGTTTTAAAATAAAAGGATTTATATAATAAAGCATATATAAAGAATAATCAGTAAAAAATATAACACCCTTAATATTGGAGAAATAGAATGGCAGAAACTAAAGAAAAAAATAAGAATATTGAGATGATTACAGGAGACCCTAAAAGGGCTATCAGAAAGCTTAGTCTTCCTATGATGCTTTCCATGTTTTTGATTACCATGTATAACCTTGCAGACAGTATTTGGGTTGCAGGGCTCGGTGCAGATGCATTGGCAGCAATAGGATTCATCACTCCCCTATTCATGGTTTTGGTAGGTCTTGGAGGAGGAATCGGTGCAGGTGCAAACTCACTTATTGCAAGAAGCATCGGTGGTGAAAACTACGACGAAGCAAACAACGCAGGACTCCATGCAATCGTGCTTTCAATAGTTGTATCTGCAATATTTACAGTCATAATGATTGTGGCAATGATACCTATCCTTGAACTTATGGGAGCTGGAGAATCAATATCATATGCTGCAAGCTACGGTTACATCATCTTTGGATTTTTGTTCATCTTTGTATTTTCAGGAGTCCTTTCAGCGATATTCAGATCTGAAGGGGACATGAGAAGGGCAACAATAGCTATTGCAGTCACTGCCATATTAAACATCATTTTAGATCCAATATTCATCTATTACCTTAATTTGGGAATGGCGGGTGCAGCATGGGCAACCATCATATCATGTACAGTGTCAGTCATTGTTATGAGCTATTGGATTTGGGGCAAAAGGGACCTGTTCCTTGACTTAAGCCCTAAAAACTTCAACTATAAGACCAAGATATTGCTTGAGATTTTTGAAGTGTCCATCCCTTCAACATTGGAAAATGTCATATTTTCAGCCCTTGGTATCATAATCAATTCCATGCTTGTAATAGTAGCTGGAACAAGTGCTGTAGCAGTATATACCGCTTCCTTAAGAATCATACAATTAGGAATTATTCCGCTTATCGGTATCGGAACAGCTGTCCTTACCGTAGCAGGTGTTGCATATGGTGCACATAACTATAAGAATCTTCAGACAGGACACAGCTATTCCATCAAGGTAGGACTGATAATAGCTGCAATCATTTCAGTGCTGATGGTAATATTCTCAAATCAGATAGCAACCGTATTCAGCTATACAAGTGCAAGTTCCTCATTGGCACCTCAAATTGCAACTGCCCTCAGCATCTTGAGCTTCTTCAACATATGTGTGCCTCACGGAATGATGTCCTCAATGATGTTCCAAGGAGTTGGGAAAGGAACATATTCACTTATCATTACATTGCTCAGATCCCTCATATTGGAAACCGTATTTGCATATGTATTCTGCTTTACATTCGGCTGGGGACTTATTGGAATCTATTCCGGTGTGATATTCGGCTGTTTCATAGGAGGAACCTTTGGATACATTTGGGCTAAATTCTTCATAAGAAGGTTCAAAAGAATATCCATAGACTTATATGGTAAGGAATAGTAAAAAAAAGAAATATTATTAGGATTAAAAATAAATAAAAAAAAGAAACTAGTTTGGGAATACTCCCAACTAGTGAAAAGAGTTTTGATTAAACTTTCTAAAGATAAGCATACATATTGACTTAAAAACTAGGGACAATTTATACTTTCAATTTTTTCTTTAAGTTCAATTGCATCTTCACAGTCTGGATTAAGGTCCAAAGTTTTTTGAATAAAACCTAAAGATTCCTCATACTTTCCTTCTTCAAAAAGAATCATGGCTTTTAGGCAATAATTCTTGGCATTTTCAGGTTCTTTTTCAATTAAACAATCACAAAGCATATTAGCTTCATCAAACTCGTTTAGATTATAAAGAATTAATGATTTTAATAAAAATTGATCATAATTAATAAAAACATTATAAAATTCTATTGAAGAATCTTTCAAATCATGAAAATTATTTAATTGTAATTCTATCGCCTTATTAATATAATCCAAAGATTTCTTAAAATTCTTATTTATTAATTCTATCCTTGATAGAAAAAAATAAGAATTTGTAGTTTCATCTAAATCTATAGATTTTTTAAAAAATTCAAAGGATTCATCAAAAATGCCTAAATGATATAAAGCGATTGCTTTATTCTGATTTAATAAAACATCCTCTGAATTTAAAGACAACCCTTTTTCTGAAGCATCCAATGCTTCTTTAAATAGAGTCAACTCAATTAAATTTGCTGATTTGAGATAATAAATTGAGTAATCCTCTTGTCCTAAATTTATAACCTCATTAATAAGTTCTAATGATTCTTCAAAACAGTTTAATGAATACAATTTATAAGCTTTCCAAATTTTTGTACCGATATCATCATATTTATCAAT
>NZ_JAZNIB010000134.1:0-2691 GCF_045577275.1 Methanobrevibacter sp. | reverse complement strand
AGAAAAAATAAGAAATTGAATATAAAAAAGAAAATAAAATAATAGAAAAAATAAAAGAAAAATAAGATAATGGAAAAAATAATAAAAAGAGTTAAAATAAGTAATTAACTCTAATTATCTAATCCTGATGGAACTTTTCTTGGAAATAATGTAATTGCTATTTCCAGAAGAAATAACCACCTTATGTTTACCTCTTTTCAACTTTTTGGTATTGATTTTAGCGACTCCTTTTTTATCTGTTTTTACAGTGTAGGTTTTGTATTTCTTACCTGTATAAACTTTTATTTTGACTTTAATTTTTGCAGCCGCCTTATTGTTTGCCTTATTTTTGATAGTGACCTTGAAGTATTTGGATTTCTTATATTTTGCAGTTACTTTAGGTGCCTTGACAATGGTTTTTGCCTTAGTGATCTTAATAGTAGCTACAGCATGAGTGTCTCTCCATTCGAAATCCTCAGATCCATCAGGACTTACAGCAAAGGTTACTTTGTATGTTCCTACCGGATATTTGGAAAAGTCAATCTTAATATTTGAACCGAAATCTTTCCAATATTCCTTTTTGCCTTTTTCTATGTAACATATGCCATCAAAATAAGGCACGGTTTTCTTATTGAAACCATATATTACCTTACCAGTGAAAAGCTTACCTGATTTGTAACTTGTAGTGAAGCTGTTTTTAACTACAAATGTTATATAGTCATAAGCCTTCAATGAATTATCCAATACAGTCGCCTTTTTGAACTTTTGAGTCTTGTTGCCGTTTGTTACGGTAACTAAAGCCTTTGTTTCAAGGTATATGACTCCTTTCTCTGTTAATTTTGAATTGTTCTTAAATGTGCAGTTAAGGATTTTTGCACTGCATCTATCAACATGTATTGCGGAAGGACCATTTTTATTAGTGTTGTTGATAAACTTTGAATTGCTTATTGTAAAAGTGCCTCCAGAATAAAAGTCGCCATCGAAAATCACTGAAGCAGCTGAATTATTTATGAAATTACATGCATTTACAGTATTCTTTCCACCAATTAATATGATTCCATTTTTAAGTTTAGTGAATGTGGAATTTTTAATTGATGAATTGGAATCAGCTGAAACAATGGCATTTGCAGTGTTGTTGAAAACAGAATTAACTACAGAATAATTGCATTGATCTGCACTTAATCCCTCCATCTTATTGCTATAAAAATTCAAATTGTTTAAAGACAGTTTAGACTTATATGCAGTGATTAATCCACTTGAAAGAGCGCTATATTCATCCCTAACATAATTCAATTGATTTGCATTGATTTTGTTTCCATTAAAAATGGAATTGGAAATAAGCAATTCAGCTTTATTCAAATAAATTGCTCCAAAGGCATTTGCATTATTTGAAAACTTGCTGTCTGTAATTTCACAGACTCCTCCATTTGCAATGATTGCAGTTATTACACCAGTATTATTTATAAAACTGCAATTGTTGACTGTTATGCCATTTTTAGTAATGATAATTGCTGTTTCATTATCATCAAACTTGAAGTTTTTAAAGCAGATATCCTTAAATATGACATTAGGAACATCTATTCTGAATCTGGTTTTAAACTGATTTGCATCCAGAACAGCATTTTCCACCCCTTGGATAGTGACTGCCTTATTAACTATAATCATATTTTTACCAGTTGAAGTGTATGTGCCATTTAATATGATTGTGTCATTTTCTGATGCTTGAACAATAGCATTTTGAATAGCATCAAATGTCTTATCTTCAACTGGAATTTCTCCATTATCTGTTGGTTCATCGGTTTCTCCAGAACCTTCATCGTCATTCAATAATTCAGAACTTCCATCATTCAAATCATTTGATTCTATAGAAATCACTTCTTGACTTGAATCAATGGAAATATCATCTATCTGCCCAGACATGTCATCTGCAGCAGAAACCATTCCAATGCTTAAAATGAATAGAACAAGCATCGAAATGAATATTAATCTTTTATTAGTCATTTTCCCCACCAATTTTATTTTCTTTTTAAATATGTTCTTTAATCGTCCCTTTGAATCATTATTCAATAAGTAAAATGTTTATTAATCGATTATCTAATAATGATTGTGCTCTTTTTGGAAATAATATATTTCTTATTTCCTGAACTGATCACAACCTTATGTTTTCCTCTCTTAAGCTTTTTAGTGTTTAATTTTGCCAATCCTTTCTTATTGGTTTTTACAGTGTAAGTTTTGTATTTCTTACCAGTGTAAACCTTTATTTTAACTTTAATGTTGGAAACTACCTTATTGCTTGCCTTATTTTTGATAGTGACCTTAAAGTATTTGGATTTCTTAAATCTTGCAGTTACTTTAGGAGCTTTTACGATAGTGTTTGCCTTTTTGATTTTAATGTTTGAATTGACAGTAGTGAATTCCTCAAAATCATAAGGGTTGTAATTATAATAGCAAAGTACTGCTTTATAGGAACCGACATTCAATCCTGATACCTTGAAAGAAGCGATTCCCTTGGAATTTGTAGTTGCCCAAAATGTTTTTACATAATTGCCAGAGGAATAAACTTCCATTTTTTATTTAAGATTAGAGCAAACTTTTTTGCTAATTCCATAAACAGCCTTAACCATATAGGTTTTTCCAGAATTATAACTTGTAGTGAAATTACTTAAAGTGTATTTAATAAAGGAAAATGGGTTTAAGTTATTATTGAAAGAA
>NZ_JAZNIB010000133.1:0-9990 GCF_045577275.1 Methanobrevibacter sp. | reverse complement strand
ATGGGTTTAATTCTCTATTTGGCAAAACCATTTAAGTATATAGATCTTGAGCAAGCTAAAGTGGCTGAAGGGGTTATGGTTTTACTTATTGGTGTTTTGCTCTGTAAATTGGCTATTTCAAGTGGTCAATCCATCGGCCTTATTTTTCAGGTAGGGCCTGCTTTGGTTTTGCAGCTTTTAGGTGACTTAGGTACTCTTATTGCATTGCCTGTTGCTTTGCTCTTAGGTTTCAGAAGGGAAGTTATAGGTATGGCCAGTTCCATATGTCGTGAACCTAACTTAGGAATCATTATTGACAAATATGGATTCAATTCTCCGGAAGCACGTGGAGTATTGGCTATTTTCGTAATAGGATCAATTATCGGTACCCCTTATATCAGTTTCCTCTCAAGCATATGTGTTTCACTCATACCGTTCCATCCCTATGCATTTGCAATGGCATCTGGTATAGGCAGTGCAAGTATGAATGCTGCTGCATTGGTTCCGTTAGTGCATACTTATCCTACTATGGCAACTCAATTGGAAGCTTTTGCAGGATGCAGTAATATTCTTTCATTCTGTTTAGGAATTTACATGTGTATGTTTATTTCCTTGCCTCTTGCAGAAAGGCTCTATAAATGGTTGTCTCCAAAAATAGGTAAAGGAAATGCACATATCGATGATGGCTATGTTCCTGATGAGGTTCATGAGGATGAGGATGTCATTGACGATTTGAGTATAGGCAAACTTAAAAGATGGGCTGCATTGCTTTTCGGTTTTTCAGTTATCGTAGCAGTTGGAAATGTTGTAGGGTATCATACTTCATTTGTTGATTCATTTATTGCGATGATTATCATTTCAATCATTACAATCATAGGTATGTCTCTTGAAAGGATTTTTCCAGTTCACATTCCATCAATTATATTTATAAGTTTAATTGGTCTCTTTGTAGCTATTCCTGGTGTTCCTACCGCCGATTTCTTGGCTCATTATGTTTCTCAAGTTGAATTGACAACTATATGTACAGCATTCTTAGGATATGTTGGTATTGCAATCGGTAAGGATTGGGAAGAGTTCAAGAGAATCGGTTGGAGAGGAGTCATTGTTGCTTTAATTGTAATCACTGGAACTTACCTCGGTTCTGCAAGTATTGCAAACTTGACTTTATTTTTAACAGGAATGATTTAATAAATCATTTTTTTCATTATTTTTTTATTTTTAAACAATTTTTATTTTTAAATTATTTTTTCTATATTCTATTCATTAAATACTTATTCTTAATTCTTATTAAATATGTTACATAATATTGGCACTTATTTAACCTGGTTACATATTATTTGTCATTATTTATCACTATTAATCATTATTTATCATTTTTGAGGAAAAAATAGATTAGTTTATAAGTAATAAACTAAAAACTAGAATTAAAAGACTTTTTTTTAATTAAGAAAATATTATTAATATAATTGGGAGTGATTTTATTACTGATCAATCTTCACATCCATATAGGGAAAAAACTGATAGGGCGATAAAGAAGAGACCTCCATGGAAGGAGTATAATTTACATATTGTCGTGTTTATTTTAGTTATTATTTCAATGTTCATTGGAGTAAAAGAGATTAAGATAACAGATACTATCAGTGTTTTACTATTGCCATTGATCTATGCATTAGTTATGGGATTAGGTCTTTATTTGGCAAAACCTATTAAGTTTGTAGGCAGTAAGCAATCTAAGGTTGCTGAAGGGGCTATGGTTTTATTCATTGGTGTTCTAATTGCTAAATTAGCTATTTCAAGTGGACAATCCATTAATATTATTTTTCAGGTAGGTCCTGCATTGATTTTACAGCTTTTAGGTGATTTAGGTACCCTTATTGCATTGCCTGTTGCTTTGCTTTTAGGATTTAGAAGAGAAGTTATAGGTATGGCAAGTTCCATTTGTCGTGAACCTAACTTAGGAGTTATCATTGATAAATATGGTTTCAAATCCCCTGAGACTCGTGGGGTTTTAGCTATTTTCGTAATTGGATCAATTATAGGTACTCCTTATATCAGTTTCCTTTCAAGCATATGTGTTTCACTCATACCATTCCATCCATATGCATTTGCAATGGCATCAGGTATAGGTAGTGCAAGTATGAATGCTGCAGCATTGGTCCCATTAGTACATACTTATCCAGCTATGGCTACTCAATTGGAAGCTTTTGCAGGATGCAGTAATATTCTCTCATTCTGTTTAGGAATTTACATGTGTATTTTCATTTCCTTGCCTATTGCAGAAAGATTGTATAAATGGCTATCCCCAAGAATAGGAAAAGACGATGAGCATACCATTGATGATGAGTATGCTATTGAAGGGGTAAAGGATGATAAATATGCCTCTTCAGAGGATTTGACTTCAGGTAAGCTTAAAAGATGGGCTACTTTCCTTGTAATATTTTCATTTATCGTCGCTATTGGAAATTTTGTAGGTTATAAAACCCCAATAAGCGATGTATTCATTGGAATGCTCTTGATTTCACTCATTACAATTATAGGAATGTCTCTTGAAAGGATTATTCCATGGAATATCCAATCAATCATTTATATAAGTTTAATCGGTATCATTGTGGCTATTCCTGGTGTTCCAACTGCTGACTTTATAGTTCATTATGTTTCCCAAATCGAATTGACTACAATCTGTACCGCATTCCTGGCTTATGTTGGTATTGCAATCGGTAATGATTGGGAAGAGTTCAAGAAGATCGGTTGGAAAGGAATCATCATTGCCATGATTGTAATTACTGGAACTTACCTTGGTTCTGCAAGCATTGCAAATGTGGTTTTAATGTTAACAGGAATGATTTAAGAAATCTATCTTCAAAATCATCCATTTGTTTTCTTTTTTTATTTTTAATTATTTTAATTATTTTAATTATTTTAATTATTTTTTAATTATTTTTTAATTATTTTTTTAAAATTTTTTTTTAAAATCCCAATCAAATTTGGTATAATTTGTTATATTAGATTTATTTTCTAAAAATCAAAATAGATTAGTTTATAAATAATAAACTTAAAATCTATATCTGTAAATTATTATACTATGTTAAGTTTTTAATGACACAGTTATTAAGGCGGGATTTTATCACTGATAGTCAACAACATCCATTTAGGGAAAAAACTGATAGGGCAATTAAGAAGAGACCTCCATGGAAGGAGTATAACTTACACATTGTTGTATTTCTATTGGTTATTATTTCAATGTTCATTGGAGTTAAGGAGATTAAAATTACAGATGCCATAAGTGTCTTATTATTGCCATTGATCTATGCGCTTGTTTTAGGATTGGCTCTTTATCTCGCAAAACCTATTAAGTTTGTTGGGCCTAAGCAATCTAAAGTGGCTGAAGGTGCTATGGTTTTATTCATAGGTGTCTTAATCACTAAATTGGCTATTTCAAGTGGTCAAGCAATATCCAGTATTTTTCAGGTAGGTCCTGCATTGATTTTACAGCAAATAGGTAATTTAGGAACTCTATTGGCATTGCCTATTGCACTGCTTTTTGGTTTCAGAAGGGAAGTTATCGGTATGACCAGTTCAATTTGTCGTGAACCTAACTTAGGTGTCATTATCGATAAGTATGGTTTCAAATCCCCAGAGACTCGTGGAGTTTTAGCTGTTTTTGTTATTGGATCCATTCTTGGTACTCCATTCATCAGCTTTTTATCAAGTATTAGTGCTTCACTTATTCCTATGCATCCATATGCTTACGCTATGGCTTCAGGTGTAGGTAGTGCAAGTATGAATGCTGCGGCTCTTGCTCCATTGATGCATATGTTCCCATCAATGGCTACTCAATTGGAAGCATTTGCAGGATGCAGTAACCTTCTTTCATTTTGTTTCGGAATTTATATGTGCATATTCGTTTCATTGCCTATTGCAGAAAGGATGTATGATTGGCTAGCTCCCCATATATTAGGACATGAGGAGATAATAAGCATTGATGATGATTATGTCATTGAAGAGGCAAAGCATGATGAATATGCAACTACAGAAGGATTGACTTTAGGTAAGCTTGAAAGATGGGCCACTTTCCTAGTGATATTTTCATTTATTGTTGCGGTGGGAAATTACATAGGATTCCATACTTCAATAATTGATGCATTCATAGGAATGCTATTGATTTCACTCATTACAATCATAGGTATGGCTCTTGAAAGGATTATTCCATGGAATATTCAAGCAATCATTTATATAAGCTTAATAGGTATTATAGTAGCTATTCCTGGTGTTCCAACTGCTGACTTTATAGTTAGTTATGTTTCCCAAATCGAATTGACTACAATCTGTACTGCATTCTTGGCTTATGTAGGTATTGCAATCGGTAACGATTGGGAAGAGTTCAAGAAGATTGGTTGGAAAGGAATCGTCATTACCTTAATCGTTATTTCAGGGACTTACCTTTGTTCTGCAGCTATTGCTCATATAACTTTAGTGGCTACAGGAATGGTATAATTAAATTCTTTTTTTAATATTTTTTAATCTTCAATCTTTCACTTTTTTTAAATTTTTCAATCATATTCATTTACTTAATTCTTTTTTTTTTTTAAATTGTATCAATTTATTATATAGTAATTATAAAAATAAGATTATGATTATTAATCAATTGTCTGAATATTTGATTCATTTAAGATATGATGATATTCCTAAGGAAGCTATTGAAAAGGCTAAATCATGTTTCATTGACTATTTGGCAGTTTATCTAAGAGGTTTAGAGAGTGATAATGCTCAAATAGCCATTAAAACCATTTATGAATTATATGGCAATGATTTTAATTCCTTAAATAAAGGATTCATAAATGGAATTGCTTCACATAGCTTGGATTTGGATGATGGCCATAGATGGGCACAATTGCATCCTGGTTCAGTTGTATTTTCAACAGTTTTGGCATTGATATCAGATAGGAATTTGGAATTGGATATCACATCTGAAGAGTTTCTTGAAGCGGTCATTGGAGGATATGAAATAGCTATCGCTCTTGGAATGCTCGTCAATCCAGATCATAGAAATCAAGGATTCCATAGCACTGGAACAATAGGTGCATTTGCTGCTGGAGCAGTAGCATCAAAGCTTTTAAAATTGAATAAGGAGAAAACAGAACACTGTTTTGGCTTATGTGCAACCCAGTCATCAGGACTTCTTGAAGCAGATCATGCAGGAACTATGGGAAAATCATTGCATGTTGGAAATGCAGTTTACAATGGAATACTGTCAGCATATCTTGCTAAAAATGGATTTACAGGTGCTGAATCATTAATTGATGGAAAAGAGGGATTCATAAAAGCCATGGCTTCAGATTTATTTGATAGGCATTGTGATGATAATGGCAATTTAGATGATTCAAAATTATCCCAGTTCATTGATATGAATTTAAACAAATTCCATATAAACAATGTCTATTTAAAGAAATATCCATTCTGCAGACATATTCATTCGGCAATTGATTCAACTTTAGCTTTAAAGAATGATTTGAAAGATTTGAAAGATTCAAATAATTTGAAAATTGACTGTTCAGACATCTCTTCAATTGATATAGAAACATATAAGATTGCAAGTGAGCATGACAATTATACTCCTAAAAATGAACAGGACTTAAAGCAATCATTGCCTTATGCAGTAGCTATTGCATTGGTTTTAGATGATTTGAGCTTGGATTCAATAGATGAATTGATTGACAATGGCCTTTTTGATGAAAAATCATCTGATAAGGACATTTTAAAGATAAAAGAAATTGTAAGCAAGATCAATATTGATAACAATGAAAAATTGAATCAAATGACTCCAGAAAAAAGACCATCTAAAGTAACAATAAAGTTCAGTGATGATTCATATGAAATCTTGGAGGAAACCACTTATTATCCATTGGGAGAAGTGGAAAATCCTTTAAAAGAAGAGGGTATTTTAGATAAATTCAAACTTTTAAATCCTAAGTTTAATATGAATAAGTTACAAATAATTAAACATATGGAAGATTATTCAATTCAAGAAGTTTTTGAAGAATTGGATTTATTAGATTAAAATTCTTTGATTTAAAAATGATATTAATTAAATATTATCAAATAATTAATTATAAAAAGTGATTTTTATGATGGATGAAACTAAAAAATCATTGGAGAAGTTAGGAATTAATGAATTACATGATGATTATGTATCTAAAAAGAGATTTGAAGATGGGGGACAATATAGATTTGAAGTTCCAGGAATACAAGGTCCTTCTGCACTTGAATCTCTTTTAGAGGCTTCCAATGATTATGACTTAACAATTCATAGGGCCACTCAAACCAAAGGAATCATGTTTTTATTGGATGATGAAATAAGCAAAATGGTTGATTTGGCTCAAGATGCAAATATGCAATTGTTTTTAGCTGTTGGTCCAAGGGCTCCTTATGATACAAGCGCTACTGTCCAAACTGAAGAGGGAAAACGTATAGGATACAGGTTAAGAGGTTACAATAACCTTGTTTATGCTATTGAAGATGTTAAAAGAGCAGTTGATTTGGGAGTTAGAGGCATCTTATTATATGATGAAGGATTGCTTTATGCTCTTTCTAAAATGAGAGATGCAGGAGAACTTCCTAAAGACTTGCTGTTTAAGTTGTCTGCTCATGCAGGCTGTTCCAATTCTGCTTCAGCAAAGCTATTTGAATCAATTGGATTGAACTCACTTAATCCTGTAAGAGACCTTCAGATTCCAATGTTGGCATCATTGCGTGATGCAATAGATATTCCAATTGACATCCATACTGAAAATCCAAAGTCAACAGGAGGATTCATACGCCATTATGAAGTTCCTGAAATGATTAAGGTGGCAAGTCCAGTCTATTTAAAGACAGGAGGATCCGTTGCAAAGCATCATAGTTGGGATACAACTGAAAAGGAAGCTCGCCAAAGAGCAAAACAAGTTGCTTTAATTAGGGATTTGATTGAAAGACATTATCCTGATGCTATAATGAGTAAATTATAATGAAAATAAATGAAAATAAATAAGAATAAATAAAAATAATTGTTTTTATTCGTTTTTTCTAATTAAGATTATTGTTGATATTATGGATTTGATTGAAAAGGTTCAGGATGCAGTTGTAAATGCAGGCAGTTCATATAGTGAAGACAGATTAGCTGCTTATGAAAATGCTCTAAAATTGGAAAAGGAGCTAAATAATGAAAATGCAGTTTGGGCCTTGGAACAGATGATTGAAAACTTTAAGGTAGCTAATGAAAAGAAGCTTCCATTATGTGATGATACTGGAATTCCACATGTCTTGATTGAAATAGGAGAGAAAAGGGAAATTCCTAAAGGATTTTTCAATGAAATCAATATAGGTATTGCACAAGGACTTGATAAACTACCAGGAAGGCCAATGGCAGTTAAAGGAAATGATATTGAACGCATTGAGCAATCACAAGGTTTATACAATGAGTCCCATATGATGAAGCCCGCATCCTTTTTAATTGAAGAGAAAGATGAATCCTCTTATGGAAGACTGATTGGTGTGGATGAAGATAAGATAAGAATCACAATTCTATTGGAAGGTGGAGGTCCTGAAATAAGGGCAAAGACCTATAGGGTTTTCCATAAACGAGACTCAAATATAGTTTTCGGTGAAGCTTTGGATTGGCTAAAGGAATCATTGGCTATGTTGGGCTGCACACCTTCAATTCCAGCTATTGGAGTTGGAAGAACCCACTTTGAGGCGAATTCGTTGATGCTTAGGGCAATGGCTCATGGTAATCTGAACAATCAGTCTGAAATAGAGAAATACATAACAGAGGAGTTAAACAAGACAAACATTGGCCCTTTAGGACTTGGAGGTAAGACAACGGTACTTGGCTCTTTTGTCAATATTGGCTCTCAAAGGGCAAGTGGAGTAAGAATAGTGGCAACAAGGCCTGCATGTTTTGTAGAGCCAAGAGTTTCAAGCTTTGAATTTTAGTTTTTCAAGTTAATGAAATAGAATTAAATATTAGAAAAAATTATATTATATCAAGTTTAATTAAGATTATTGATATTGATTATTAATTATTGATTGTCAGATTATAGATTATTTATGATTATTTAAGGAGACTATTATGAACGAAAATCCAAAACCTGGTAAAAATGGTTTTAAATTCCCTGAACATAGCATTAAAACTAAGATAACTGATGTAAAGCCTAATGAATTGGTTACTAGAGGTTATAATCAGGAAGATTTAATCTCTAATCTTAGCTTTGCAGAGATGGTATTTCTACTCCTTAGGGAAAGATTGCCAGATGAGAGGGAATCCAAGATCTTTAACCATATCCTTGTTTCATTTTGCGATCATGGTGTAACTCCTCCAAGCACACAGTCTGCAAGATTGATAGCATCATCAGGTGCAAATATCAATAATGCTGTTGCAGGAGGATTGCTGTCCTTTGGTAAAAACCATGCAGGAGCTATTGAAAAGGCAATGGAATTATTCCAGGAATCAATCAGCTCATTAAACCTTGAAGAAACTGCTGATGAGGATATAAATAGGAAAATAGCTGGGAAAGCTATTGAAATTGTAGACACTTACCAGTCTGAATCCAAAAGAATACCTGGATATGGCCATAGGTATCATGATAAGGATCCTCGTGCAGTGAGGTTATTGGATTTGGCTGTTTTGGAATCTTCTATTGGTCCACATACAAAATTGGCTCTTGTAATCGAGAGCATATTATCCGAAAGGAAAGGAATTTGCTTAAATGTGGACGGGGTCAATGCAGGGTTGCTTTCTGATTTAGGCTTTGACAGCTCTTTAGGTTTAGGCATATTCATGATTGGAAGACTCCCGGGACTTGTAGCTCATGCCTATGAAGAGATGGAAGAGGAAGAGAAATTCAGACGCTTCTGTGATTTGGAAGACATCGTTTATGAAGGTTTTAAGAATAGAGACATTAATGAATAATAATTATCATAATTACCCTTTATGGAGAAATAAACATGGAATTTTTTGATGTAATTGAACAAAGATACAGTATGAGAGGATTTGAAGACAAGGAAGTTGAGCAAGAAAAATTAGACATGATATTAAAAGCTGCTCAACTTGCTCCAACTGGAGTTAACTTCCAGCCTTTTAAGGTAATTGTAATTGACACTAAAAAGTATAAGGAAGAATTGAAAGGAATTTACAGTCCTGATTGGTTTACACAAGCACCAATTGTCCTTTGTGTAGTCGCTTCTAAGGAAAAGGCTTGGACTAGAAAGTATGATGACAAGAACATTGCAGACATTGATGCAACCATTGTAATGACACATATGATTCTTGCAGCTGAGGATCTTGGCTTGAACACATGCTTCATTGCAGCATTCAAACCTGATAAGGCAAGAGAATTCTTGGCTTTGGATGATGAATGGGAACCTGTATTGTTCACTCCATTAGGTTATGGAAATGCAGAACCAAGAGACACTCCTAGAAAACCTATTGAAGAGTTGGTCATTTACAAATAATATTATTTGAGAATTGATACGAGAATTGATAGGGAATTGATACGAGAATTGATAGGGAATTGATAGGGAATTGAACGAGAATTGTTTATAAAAAAACTTAAGTTGATACTATGAGAATTACAAAAAAGTCAATTATTCTACTAGCTTTTTCAGTTATCCTAATGGTTTTAGGATTATGGAATTATGTTGATGCAAACCCAGTAACTTACGATGTCATAGCTTCAAGTGTTGTGCTTATTGTAGTTGGATGGACACTTGCAATGTCTGTTTTTGAACCTAGCTGGACTAAGGCAGCTATTTTCATTGATGGGTTAATCTTTGTTTTGGTAGGTATTACCTTCCTATTAATGCCATATAATCTCATCTTCATTTGTTTTGGTATTATTTTGCTTGTAATTGCAATTGCAGCATATATGGGAAAATTACCTAAATCTTTCTTAAGATTATTCCATAAATAATTAAAATTTTTTAATTATTTTTTAATTATTTTTTTAAAATTTTTTTTTAAAATCCCAATCAAAT
>NZ_JAZNIB010000132.1:0-5335 GCF_045577275.1 Methanobrevibacter sp. | reverse complement strand
AAAAATAAAAATTAGTAGAAATACTCCTTTTTAAAAAAAATAAAAAATAAAAATTAGTAAAACTACTCTTTTTTTAAAATTAAAAAATAAAAATAAAAATTAGTAGAAATACTCCTTTTTTAAAAAAAAAGAAATGATTTGTTTAGAACAAATCAGTTTCATTTAATTTCTCTTCAAACCAATGTGCTCTTTTATCTGCAAACATTTTAACAATTAATGCCAATACCAATGTAATCAAAGCCATGGCAATTAAAATTGCAAATGATGGAATATAATTAGACCATACCAATCCTAATGCACTTTCTCTCAATAGAGTGATTCCATGAGTCATAGGCATATATGGACTGACTGTTTGAAGTAACGGACCCATCAATTGAATTGGGTAAATACCGCCAGTACCTGAAATTTGGAATACAAGCCAAATTACAGCTAATCCTTTTCCTACATGACCTAATGCAGATATCAATGAGTAGATAATCAGCATAAATATCATGGCAGTGAAATAGGCCGAAAACACAAACAATAATGGATTAGCAATTTTTATTCCTAATATGAATGCTCCAATAAGAGTAACTGTAGTTTCCAAGAGTGCCATAATCAAGAATATTGCAAGTTTACCGAAGTACATCTCAGATGGGGTGTATTTAGTTCCAGTTGATGTGCCTGTTCTAAGCATGACGCTAGTGATTAGGGCACCTACCCACATGGACAATACCAAATAAAACGGAGCAACTTCTGAACCGTAATCTGGAACTGTGTACATTTCAGTTTCCTCTAATTTAACCGGAGCATAAATATAATCTCCAATTTGGTCTTCATCAACACCAGTCAAACCGGAAAGTGATTGTGCTGCACCAGCAAGACCACTTGAAGCCTGAAGCAATGCAGAAGAAGCACCATTTGCAAGCATTGAGGAACCTGCAGCTAAACTAATGGAACCTTCCGCCAATTGTGAAGCTCCACCTGCAACTCCACTTGCACCATCTGCAACACTTGAAGCCCCATCAGCTACACCTGATGCACCGTTTGCCAAATCAACAGAACTGTCTGCCAATTTTGAAGATCCTTTTGCAAGATCGCTTGAAGCTCCAGCCAAATCAGAACTTGCATTAGCCAATTCTTTGGAACCATGTACAACCGGTTTTATTTGATCCGGCAATGTGCTTTCATCAACAGAATCATCCAATTGTTTAGCAGCCTGCTGTACTTGAGCAGAACCTGCAGAAATCTGATTTGCGGAGGATGATACTTGTGATGAACCAGACTTAACCTGTGAAGCGCCAGAAGAAACCTGACCTGCACCAGACTTTACCTGAGAAGCTCCATCAGAAACTTTAGAAGCCCCTTTCTGCAAATCATTTGCACCGGATTTAACCTGAGATGCTCCTGAAGAAACCTGACCTGCACCAGCACTTAACTGACCTGCACCTGAAGACATTTGACTTGCTCCAGCTGCAAGGGAAGATTGCAATTGGCCTAATTTTTCATATGCGGCCAAATCAATAAATTGGACAATCTTTGCATTGACCTTATTGTAGACAGCTCTTGCTGCTGAATCACTAAGTTTTGAAGCCATCGGATTGGATTTCCTGTTTACAACATACTCCAATTCGGCAGAATGAGGATCATCTGAAGTGATTGATTTAATGGAACTGCTGAAATTCTTTGGAATAACAATTCCCGCATAATACGTTCCATTGTTAACCCCCTCCCGCAGTTCATCTTCACTTACAAAAGTCCAATAAAAATCATCATTTCGTTTCAATTCATCTTCCAGCTGGTCCCCTACATTAAGGTCTTCACCTTCAATTGAAGCACCCTTATCAAGATTTGCTACAGCAAATTCAAGATTTCCAGTATTGTCATAAGGGTCCCAACAAGCTTGGATATTAATAAGAGCATATAAGGAAGGTAAAATTATTATTGCAAGCAATGTTAAGACAACAATAGGATTTTTGGTAAATACATCCTTGAAATCCTTTTTGATGAGTTGCCCTACATGACCTAGATTTATCCTTCTTCCTAGTCTCAATTCTCTCATAGTTAACCTCATAAAAATTTATTTAAAATCAATTTTTAAATAAAATCTGTAAAATCTTAAAATTATTACATACATATTATTATATATGCATAATAATTAATAAACTTAATATTTTAAAAAAAAAGTCAAATTAAATTACAAAAATATAAATTAAAAAAAATTAAAAAAAAAATTAAAAAAGAAATGAATAAAATTATCCATTTAATTTTAAAATAGCTTCTGCTAAATCTCCGCCGGTTTCTCTTAATGCTTCTTCAGCATCTGCAGCACTTACACCAGCAGTGTTAGCAACCATTTCAATGTCTTCTTGTGGAATTTCAATCTCTTTTTCCACTTCAACTGCAGTTCCAGTAACTTGATAGGTTTCTTGACCCATTACAGTCATTAAGCTTACATCTGCAGGGGAAATAATTAAATCCTTATCTTCACAACGAATAATAACTTCTTGGACACCATCAATTTCCTTCATGTCCATACCCATTTTCTTCATTTGTCTTTGCATATTCTTCATTTGTTTTGGGCTCATACCAGGTATCATAATATAACCTCTTAATTTTATCAAATAATAATTTTAATGAATTTTTCTAAATAATACTCTATTAATTAGAATATATAATAATTTTTATTTTTTAAATTTCTTGAATTTTATAGAACTAAAAATAATATTTAATTTTTAAATCATTTTATGATTTTTAGAAAAGTAATTATTTTTATTTTTTAAATCCTTTTCTTGTCTTGATAGCTTGACCTGTCTTGAAGTCCATCATTTCCTTATGACTCAAAAGTGCCTTACCGAATGCCAATAGCTCTCCCTGCTCATTAACGATAAGAACCTCATCATTGGATCTTATGTTTAGATCACAATCCTTGATGAACTTGGCAAATACGCTTTTTCCTTCACGTGCAAATGATTCAACGCTATTGTCAATCATGACCTTATTTCTCATTCCATCCAATGTGGCAAGTCTTTGAGCACCTAATTTGGATAAAATCAAGAAACTGTCAGAAGCTCTCATATTGACGATATTCTGATTCTTGTCAAATACATGTCTTATCTTACCGGTTTTCTTACTCTTTTCAATCTTGATATTACCGGTGAACAAAGCTTCTCCAGCACCTTTACCGAATTGGTAATCTGCAATTGCCTTAAGCTTTTTGATGTCATCCTTTTTGTATCTGACATCTTCAGGATGTTCATATCTTTCAATATAGTCAAGCTCAAGCTCATCCATTACCTTAGGATGGATTAATACATTATCATAGTTTTCAGCATAATCTATGAAAAAGTCTCTTGTAAACTCATCTGCAATCTTATCATGGATTCTTGGAGCATCACTTTGGCTTAATGGATAGACCTCATCCAATTCAAGTGGAATCATGCAGAATGGAATGTCCAATACAGCGAAATCTGTATCATCATTATCGATTACACAAGGTGCATCCTCACCATTGGACTCGTCCTTTGCATATACATAGAATTCCCTGAAGCTGCTTACCAAATATTTGCTGTAAGGTTTCCTATAAGCAGGAAGCACAACAAGGTTTTTCTTCTTGTCCATATTCTCCAATTGCTTGAGATGTCTTGTAACCTCTGCCCTTTTCAATGATTCAGGACCGGTATAGAAGAATGCAGACTTTTTGCTTCTTGGATCGAATTGCTCCAAGTCTTCACTGTACTCTCCCAAATGCCTTACTGCATCAAGAAGCATTGGGTGAGCTCTGCAACGTTCCTCTACAAGTTCCATCAAACTTCCTTCAGCAATTGCTTGTCTGATGAGTCTAAGCTCTGCAAAACTTACATGCAAGTTGTGCTGTGCTATCAATTTGGTTCTTTCTTCCTTATCCATAGCCCTTAAATCATCAGGAGTGTATTTGCAGCAGACTTCACAGGAACAAGGCATTTCTGTCATGTTCTCCAACTTCAATGTACCTCTTGTAGTGAGGAATCTGTCTCCTTCAGCATATAGGATATAAGCTGCAGAATCGAAAAGGTCACAACCCATAGCTACACAAAGTGCAAAGATCATAGGATGTCCTGCACCCATGAGATGGCGTGCCTTGGACTCAGGCAAGCATTTGACAGAATGCATTACAGCATCAACAAGGTCACGGTAATGGTACATTTCCATAAGAGGCACAACTGCACCGATTGGATATAAGTCTGCATCAAGCTTAGTCAACTCTGTTGCACAGTATTCCCTTAAGTCAGGATAGGTTGACCCTTGAACAACTGAGTTGATTTTCATATTGTAATCATTATCCTTTACAAAGCTGATAGCCTCTTTAGCACGTTCAATGGTGATTTCAAGGTCCTCTTCCACCTTTTCCCTATCAACATAAGGTCCGGTTGGAATGTCAAGTGAAGTTCCTATATCAGTTCCGATGGCTTCCTGAAACTCAATGACCTCTTGATTTGTTATTTCAACATCACCATAGACAGACAATTGGAATGAACCTGAATCAGTCATTATTGGCCCATCGAAGTTGATCAGTTCGTGCAAGCCAACATCCAATGCCTTCTTGCTTAAGTCTTCGTCTTTATAAATCAAATAAGCATTTGTAATTACTATGTCTGCACCGTAATCCTTTACATTGATTGGCTGTTTTCTTGGATGGATTACAGGCATCAGGTTTGGTGTCTTGATGTCTCCATGATTTGTTTTCAAAACACCTACTCTTCCTCTCATATCTTTTGCTTTAATTTCAAACATTATTTTCTCATCCTTGTAAATAATAAAAAGTAAATTTAAAAATCTTTAAAATTGGTAAATATGATTAAATCTTTTAAAAATATAAAAAATAGATTTATATATCTTATATTAACTTATTAGTTTAAAAAGTTTTTTAATAAAATAGATTATTGGATTTCATCTATAATCAGATTCAAAGCATCCGAATACCCTATTGAATTTCGTCTAAAATCTGATTCAAAGAAACTTAAAACATTGCATTCATAAAAAAGATTTATGATTGAATTTCATCTATAATCGGATTCAAAGCATCAAAATCAACATAACTTACATTTTTCCCATATGTTTCAATAACTGCCCTTATTTCTGCAGTCATTTCCTCTTCCTTCATTCCTTTTACTTTCCTATGAATAAATGCCATCATTGTTTTGTGCTTTAGGTTAAGATTGGAGTAATCTATTGCCCCTCTCAAGAAATATACTCTTGCCTTATTGTAAATGCATCCATGAAGGAGCTCCTTTATTCCATTCATGATTGATTCCCTATTCTTTTTATCATTAGGGTCTGCCAATCCTACGGTTCCAATGATAAGTTTCTTATCTTG
>NZ_JAZNIB010000131.1:0-2216 GCF_045577275.1 Methanobrevibacter sp. | reverse complement strand
ACTTTTATTTATAAGGGCTTTTTTAAATTTAATTTTTCTATTTATAAAGAATTTATATTGATTAGTTTCTTTTAGATATTTAGACTGCTTTTAAAGGTTTACTATTTAAAAAACAGTTTATATTAAATTGCTTTTTTTAGGTTCCAATGATTGAAATTATTTAATATTAATTTTAAGCTTATCATACTTAATCTATTAATTATTAAAGAGGAAACAATGATTTCAGATAGAAAATTAGAACATTTATTAATTTGTAAAAATTATGATGTCAATTATAAGGATAAAACTACAGGCTTTGAAGACATTGAACTCGTTCATAGGGCATTGCCTGAAGTTCATAAGGAAGAAATTGATATTTCAACTGAAGTTTTTGGAAAGAAACTGGAATCTCCATTATTCATTACAGCAATTACTGGAGGGCATCCTGCTGCAAAGGACATCAATAAGGAATTGGCTACTGTTGCAGAAGACAAACAGATTGGTTTAGGATTAGGAAGTCAAAGGGCAGCTATTGTCAACCCAGAATTGAGAGACACTTATGATGTTGTAAGAGAATATGCTCCATCAGCACTTGTTTTAGGTAATATTGGAGCACCACAATCTGATTTGGCGGTGAAAGCGGTTGAAATATTGGACAGTGATATTTTAGCAATTCATTTAAATCCTTTACAGGAAGTAATTCAACCTGAAGGGGATCTTGATGCAAGAGGATATATAGATTCAATAGCTGATATCTGCAAAAGCGTAAAAGTCCCGGTTATGGCAAAGGAAACAGGTACCGGTATTTCTGCTGAAGATGCAAAAGCTTTGGAAAAGGCGGGAGTAAGCTTCATTGATGTTGAAGGTGCTGGAGGAACCAGTTGGGCAGCTGTTGAAACTTACCGTGCAGATGACCGTTATATGGGAGAATTGTTCTGGGATTGGGGAATTCCAACTGCTGTAAGCACTGCAGAAGTTGTTAATTCTGTTGATATTCCAGTAATATCTGCTGGAGGCATTCGTTCAGGTTTGGATGCTGCAAAGGCTATTGCATTAGGTGCAGATGCTGTTGGTATGGCACTTCCTGCACTTAAGGGAGCTTATGAAGGACAAGAAGCTTTAGTCCAAATGGTTGAAAGGTTCAATGAATCTTTAAGAATTGCCATGTTTTTAGTTGGAGCTTCCAATATTGAAGAGCTTAAGAATTCAAGTCTTGTAATAAAAGGAGAAACTAAGGATTGGCTTGAAGCAAGAGGATTCGATACAAAAGCTTACGCTAGAAGATAACTTGTTTTGAAAAGTTTTTTATAAATCAGATTATCTTTTTTAAATAATCTTTTTTAAATATTTCAGTAAACTTAGTTTACTTAATAATACTCATTATTTTACGGAAAAAAACAAAAAGGAGGATATAAATGACTGTAGAAGTTATTGCAATTGGTGGATATGAAGAAGTAGGAAAGAATATGACTGCAGTTAAAGTAGGAGAAGATGTAGTCATTTTTGATATGGGTATCCACTTAGACAGAATCAGTATTCACGAAGATACAGATATAGACAGAATGCATAGTTTAGATTTAATCGAAAGGGGAATTATTCCTGATGACACCATCATGAAGGATGTGGATGGAAAGGTAAAGGGAATAGTCTTTTCACACGGTCACTTGGACCACATCGGTGCTGTAGCCAAATTGGCTCACAGATATGATGCTCCATTAATCGGAACACCTTATACTGCGGCATTAATTGAAAAACAAATAAAGGGTGAACGTAAATTCAAAGTAAAAAATCCTATTAAAGTCTTAAACCCGGGAGGAAAAATCAAACTTTCAAAGGACATTACACTAGAATTCGTTCAATCCACACACACTATTCGAGATGCTGTATTTCCAGTATTACATACGCCTGAAGGTATCATTGTTTACGCTTTAGATTTTAAATTTGATAATCATCAAAAAGTATCTCCACCACCTGATTATAAAAGATTGAAAGAATTAGGTAGGAAAGGAGTTCTTGCTTTAATAGTGGAAACCACTAATGCAAAAAATCATGATGAAGTAAAAACTCATTCTGAGCGTATTGCACGTAATATTTTGGAAGATGTGATGAGAGGACCATTGCATGAAAAAACCGGAATGATAGTTACTACAGTTTCATCTCATGTTGAAAGGGTGCAGGCTATTGCAGACATTGCAAAGAAATCTCACAGAGAAATCTTTTTCCTGGGCAGATCAATG
>NZ_JAZNIB010000130.1:0-9538 GCF_045577275.1 Methanobrevibacter sp. | reverse complement strand
TGTAATATTTGATTTTTTTGCGATTTTTAATTTTTTTCTTTATTTCCTTTTAAAAAGTCTTATTTAATCCTATTTTATGATTAAAAAAATAATTTTTCTTATTTTAGATATTTAACTTAATTTATACTGATTTTTATAATTATATTTATTTTAATCAATTTAAAAAAGTATTACTTCTGAGGGAATATATAATAAAAAAAATAAATAATGTTATTACTTATAAAGTTTTCTATTTAATTCTTAAACGAATGTTTATATTATATTTTAAATAAACTAATATCTGTATACCAAATAGCTGGCTATTGCAAAAATTTTGCTCTATAGCTTACTCACTAAAAACTGAAATGGTTTTTGTGAGTGGTATATTAACTCTATTTATTTAGGAGGGAAAAAATTGGCAAAGTTTGATGATAAAGTCGATTTATACGACGACAGAGGTTCATTAGTCGAAGCTGATGTACCAATCGAAGCTCTAAGTCCGTTACGTAACCCTGCTATTAAGAACATTATTAGCGGTGTTAAAAGAACTGTAGCTGTAAACTTAGAAGGAATCGAAAAATCTTTAAAAACTGCTTCCGTCGGTGGAGCAAAATCTAAAATCTTAGGTAGAGAAATGGATCTTGACATCGTAGCTCAAGCTGACTCCATTGCTGCTGCTGTAAAAGACATGCTTCAAGTAACTGAAGACGATGATACTAAATGTGAAGTACTCTCTGGTGGAAAAAGGATTTTAGTCCAAATTCCAACTATCAGATTAGACTCTTCCGCAGAATACTCCGTAGCAACCTTAGCTACCGCAACTGCATTAACTCAAGCTATTATCAAAGAGTTTGACGTAAACATGTACGACGCAAACATGGTAAAAGCTGCTATCTTAGGAAGATACCCACAATCTGTAGAATACATGGGTGCTAACTTAAAAACCATGTTAGACGTACCACAAAAATTAGAAGGTCCAGGTTACTCCTTAAGAAACATTAAAGCAAACGACTTCGTAGCTGCTACCTTAAAGAACACCTTACAATCAACTGCACTCGCAAGTATTTTCGAACAAACTGCAATGTTTGAAATGGGTGACGCAGTAGGTGCTTACGAAAGAATGCACTTATTAGGTTTAGCTTACCAAGGTTTAAACGCTGACAACATGGTATTAGGTCTCGTACAAGACAACGCAAAAGAAGGAACTGTAGGTTCTATCGTACAAGACACTATTGCTAAAGCTGAAGCAGATGGTGTAATCGCTGTAGAAAAAGAATTAACTGGATACAACATGTACGCTACCAGTGACGCAGCTAAATGGAACGCATATGCTGCTGCTGGATGTACTGCTGCTATTATGGTTAACGTCGGTGCAGCAAGAGCTGCTCAAGGTATTCCATCTACTATCTTATACTTCAACGACAACATCGAATTCGCTACCGGTTTACCTGGTATTGACTTCGGTAGAGCTGAAGGGGTAGCTGTAGGATTCTCTTTCTTCTCTCACTCTATCTATGGTGGAGGAGGTCCTGGTTTATTCAACGGTAACCACGTAGTAACCAGACACAGTAAAGGATTTACTATCCCTTGTGTAGCTGCTGGTATGGCATTAGATGCTGGTACCCAACTCTTCTCTCCAGAAGCAACTTCTGGATTAATTAAAGAAGTATACAGTGAGATTGACGAATTCAGAGAACCACTCAAATATGTTGCTTTAGCAGCTGCTGAGATTAAAGGTGACATCTAATTATCGAATTAATTTTTGTTAATTAACATCTAGTTTAAAATTCACATAAATAATAATTATTTAAATCATATCGATTTAGATACTGAGGTTAAAATAATGGATATTGAAATATTTCCACACAGAATTTTAGGTACAGACACAACTGAAAAAGTATTAAATGATTTAGAATCTTTAGATTCAGTTAAAAGAACTGTAATTCAAGGGCCAAGACTCCCACCACAAGATGATATTGACCGCATTTATGGTGATCGTAGAATCATTGTGGTAAACGGTGAGGAAATTGAATTAAAAGTTAAGACAGGTAGGATTTTTGTAGAATTATATGATGAATCTGGTATTGAAGAAATCAGAGCTATTTGTGATGAGCATATTGATACTGGTTTTGACATTAACACCAGCAAATCCCAATACATCAGGAAACAAAAAACTGTTACTGATGGATTGAAATATGGTGATGGTACAGAAATTCCTGAAAATTTAATTGGTATAGCAGATACTAGATCTAAATTTAATGAACATGTTTCTATTCTAAAAAAAGACACATTGGAATAAATATCTATTAAGTTTTTGAGTATTAGGTCTGATAATATGATTGGAAGATGCACACATCTTGTAGACTGTAGGGAAACAAGAGGTCTTGGTGAAGGAGGAGGAATTGCTCAAAGAGGAACTTTCGCAGAATGTGGAAGTGATGTTTTGGCAGTTGCTATGTCTCCAGGTCGTAGACACATTACCAAACCTGTTTGTGAAATCACCTTTGGTTTACGTGAAGCTAACTTATTAACCAGCACTATGATTTTAGATGCAGGTAGTGGTGTTCCACATGATGCTCCTGCCGGTGGTGCAGGTAATGCTTTTGGTTTAACTGACAAGGAAGTTGAACAAATGCAAAAGTTTAAAGTTATTGTAGTTCACTTAGGTGGAGTAAGAAATCATATTACATACAAAGCAAGATTAATCTTGCGTAACGTTAACAAACCTTGTGTTATTATTTGTGAATATCCTGTAGACTTTGAAGATTTTGCAAAAATCGGTGTCAAAACCGCAAAGGTCATGCCTGAAGAGGTAAAAACAGAAGGTAAAATCATGAACATAGTATCAGGGGTTATTAGGGGACAAACAGTGTCTCAAGAAAAATTAGATGAGATTATTAGAAAAGTTAGATTAACATTAGGAGATGCATAATTATGGCACAATATTATCCAGGAACTTCTCAGGTAGCTGAAAACAGAAGAAAATTCACTAACCCAGATGTTGAGTTAGAAGTTTTAAGAGAAATATCTGATGAAGATGTAGTAAAATTATTAGGTCACAGAGCTCCAGGTGAAGAATACAAATCCGTACACCCACCTCTCGACGAACTCGATGAACCTGATGACATTATTAGAGAAATTGTAGAACCTATTGACGGTGCAAAAGCAGGGGACAGAGTAAGATACATCCAATTTGTAGACTCCATGTACTTTGCTCCAGCTCAACCTTTCTTAAGAGCTAGATCCTACGTATACAGATACAGAGGAATCGATACCGGTACTTTATCCGGTAGACAAATTATCGAAGCTCGTGAAAGAGACTTAGAAAAAATTTCCAAAGAAATTTTAGAAAACGAATACTTTGATACCGCACGTACTGGAATCAGAGGTGCAGGTGTACACGGTCACTCTTTAAGACTCGACGAAAACGGTTTAATGTTCGACATGTTAAGAAGACAAGTACTCAACAAAGAAACCGGTAACGTAGAAATGGTTAAAGACCAAATTGGTCGTGAATTAGACGAACCTGTAGTATTAGGTGAACCATTAGATGAAGAAACCTTAAGAGCTAAAACCACTATCTACAGATGTGATGGTGAAGCTTACAGAGATGACGAAGACGCTGTAACTGTCTTAAGACAAATACACGTTACTAGATCTCAATTTGGTTACAACCCAGAATATTAAGGAGGTTTATTAAAATGGCTGATAAAAAATTCTTAGATGCAATGACTAAAAAGTTCAAAGAAGCTCCAGAAGAAAAAACTACTACCTTCTATAATATGGGCGGTTGGACTCAATCTGAAAGAAAAACTGAATTTGTAAACGAAGGTAAAGCAATTGCTGAGAAAAGAGGAATCCCAATGTACAACCCAGACATTGGTAACCCACTCGGTCAAAGAGCTTTAATGTCCTACCAATTATCTGGTACTGACACCTTTGTAGAAGGGGACGACTTACACTTTATCAACAACGCAGCAATGCAACAAGCTTGGGACGATATCAGAAAAACTGTAATCGTAGGTTTAAACACTGCTCACAACGTACTCGAAAAGAGATTAGGTATGGAAGTAACTCCTGAAACCATTACCAACTACTTAGAAGTTGTAAACCACGCTATGCCTGGTGCAGCTGTAGTACAAGAACACATGGTAGAAACTAACCCATTATTAGTAGACGACTCCTACGTAAAAGTATTTACTGGTGACGACGACTTAGCAGCAGAAATTGACCCTGCATTTGTATTAGACATTAACAAAGAGTTCCCAGAAGAACAAGCTGAAGCTTTAAAAGCTGAAGTAGGTAATGCTATTTGGCAAATTGTAAGAGTCCCATCTGTTGTAGGTAGAGTTTGTGATGGTGGTACCACTTCCAGATGGTCTGCTATGCAAATTGGTATGTCCATGATTTCTGCATACGGTCAATGTGCAGGTGAAGGTGCTACTGGTGACTTCGCATATGCATCCAAACACGCAGAAGTAATTGGTATGGGTACTTACTTACCAATCAGAAGAGCAAGAGCAGGTAACGAACTCGGTGGTGTACCATTCGGATTTATGGCAGATATCTGTCAAGCAACCAGAGTAACCGACGACCCTGTAGAATCCGCATTAGAAGTAGTAGCTTTAGGTGCTGCTTTATACGACCAAATTTGGTTAGGATCCTACATGTCTGGTGGTGTAGGATTTACTCAATATGCTACCGCAGCATACACCGATAACGTATTAGACGACTTCTCTTACTTCGGTAAAGATTACGTAGAAGACAAATACGGAGAATTATGTTCCGCACCTAACAACATGGACACTGTTCTTGACGTAGGTTCAGAAGTAGCATTCTACTCACTTGAACAATACGAAGAATACCCAGCTTTACTTGAAACCCACTTCGGTGGTTCTCAAAGAGCTGCTGTTATTTCCGCAGCTGCAGGTATTTCCACTGCATTCGCAACTGGTAATGCACAAACTGGTTTATCTGCATGGTACTTAGCACAATACTTACACAAAGAACAACATTCCAGATTAGGATTCTACGGTTACGACTTGCAAGATCAATGTGGTGCAGCTAACGTATTCGCTATCAGAAACGACGAAGGTTTACCACTTGAATTAAGAGGTCCTAACTACCCTAACTATGCAATGAACGTAGGTCACCAAGGTGAATATGCAGGTATCGCACAAGCACCTCACAGTGCTCGTGGAGACGCATTTGCAGTTAACCCTCTCGTAAAAATTGCATTCGCTGACAAGAACTTGCCATTCGACTTCACTAAAGTCAGAGCAGAATTTGCTAAAGGTGCTTTAAGAGAATTCGAACCTGCAGGTGAAAGATCTATCATCATTCCAGCAAAATAAGTTTGGTGTAAACGGGAAATTTAATAAATAAGGTTTTTAACTTGGAATGTGTTTCCACATTCCTTTGTTTTACCTTATTTATTTTTTTCAAAAAAATATTTGTTTGTATAAATTAGAATGGATTTTTTATCAAATAATTTTGAAAATAATAAGTTGTGTTTTATTATTGAAAATTAAAAAATTATAAAATATGATAAGAAATTTTCTTAAAGTAAAATTGAGTTATTATCAATTAATTTTGATAAAAGGCTTAATTTGTTAGGTAATGCTAAAAATAATTGATAAAATTTGAGATTATTTAGTAAAACTTATATATAGTGTTTTAAAAAAATTATAGAATATAGGCAGTTTACTGTCTGTAAAATAATTAATTTTAAGTTTATTTTAATTAAAGTGAGCTTGAATAAATATTTTTTTGTTCAAAACGCTTAAAAATAATGAACTTGAAATTTTTTGGTTTATCTTATTAATTATTCAGGTTTAATTATTAAGATCTTTAGATTTATTCATCAAATATTTCATTCTTAACACTTTAAGGATTTAATCTAGCTAGATTAAAAGCTAAGTGGTTTGCCTTGGCTTATTTGATTTATAAAATCTTTGTTTAAGTTATGAGGTATAATCATAAAGTATAAAATCATTCAGATGTACTAAAAAAATGGTCTAAATTTTGCTTTAGCCCATTATTTAGTCCATTTTTATTTTATGTCTTTATGGTTTTATATTTGAGCAGAATATGTCTAATTGTGATTAAAAAAGGAAATTTTAATCACATAATAATTTATTAAATAATTTAAATTTAATAAAATTTAAGGAGGAAAGAAAAATATGGACCCTATTACATTAGGTGTAGTCGCATTAATGGGTGCAGCAGCAACCATTGCTGGTGCTGCAGAGGACTTAGAGTCTGACATTGGTTCACAAAGTAACCCTAACTCACAAGTTCAACTTGCTCCACAAATGGGACATTTACACCGTATGATCAATAAGGCAGCTTCTGGTGAACCAGTAGCATATGGATGCTGGTGTGGTATCGCTGGTGGTATCGCAGCTCTTGCAATGGGTATGGGCATTATTCCTATCGTCGCAATTGCAATGGGTTCTACTGTTGCTGCATTTGTTCACGCAATTTATACAGTCACATCACACATGGGAAGGATTGTTGGTCAATCTCAATTTGAACAACCATTATTTATGGATGTATTAACCCAATCCTTAGGCCCTATCGCAGCTCATGGTTTTATAGCTAGTTTCGGTATTGTAGGAATCGCTTACTTAATGACTCTTCCATTAAGCGGTCTTGGACACCCATTCCCATTACCATTACTCGCTGTACTATGGGGAATTACTATTGGTGCAATCGGTTCATCCACAGGGGATGTACATTACGGTGCAGAAAGCGAATACCAAAAATTCGATTACGGTGGAGGTACTCCTGTAGCTATTCAAGGGGATATCGTAACCAAAGCTCCTCTCGGTGCTAAAAACTCTATCGATGTAGGTAACTTCTGTGCTAAATATGGTGGACCTTTAACCGGTTTCTGTTTCGGACTTATTGTCTTCATAAGCTTCTGGATCACTGTTGTATTCGGAGCTATTGGAGGACAAATAGTAGGACTTATCATCGTTATCTTATTAATCGCTGGTAACTACTTCCTTGAAAAGTCTGCAAGAGAAAAATTCGGACCATATGAGGAATAAGGAGGTTACATTATGAATCTTATTATATTTATTATATGTGTTGTAATTGCAGGTATTATTATGGGAGGAGGTGTACACTTCATTCCTGTAGGTGGTGCTCCTGCAGCTATGGCTACCGCTACCGGTGTAGGAACTGGTACCGCAATGTTAGCAGCTGGTGCAGGTTTAACTGGACTCATTACCGCAGCTTCTATGACAGGACAACCAGTATGGTTGATCATCTTAGCAGGTGCAGTCGGTTCCATGTTAATGATGGGTATCACCATGCTTATTGGTAACTTTATTTATATTTATGGTGTTGGTGTAGTACCAGCATCCGGTAAAGCTGCAGTTGACCCAATCACCAAATGGAACCAAGAAAAATATAAAACTCCTGGTACCGAAGGACACGGTATTCCTACCGTATGTTACATTAGTGGTATCATCGGTGGTTTACTTGGTGGTGCTGGTGGTGGATTAGTCTACTGGGCTATTAACGAATTCGCAACCGCTAACATGACTGGATTTGACGCTACTGTTATTGCAGGATTAGCTGCTATCTTATCCGTAGGTATGTTCTTCATCAACTCCGTAACTGCTTCCTATAACATTGGAGGTACTATTGAAGGATTTGTAGACCCTAAATTTAAAAGACTTCCTACTGGAATTTTAGCTTGTGCTATTGTATCTCTTGTAGCTGCAATCTTCATGGTTTTAATGATTGGAGGTATTTAAGATGTCTGCTGGAGGAAGTGGAGCACCTGCAGAAGGTGCTGTAGATGCTAATGTAATGTTAGCTATTGGTATTATCGGTGGATTACTCGGTATATACTTATCTGGTATTAACCCTGTTATTGGACCTGTATTAAGCTGTCTTGGTGCAGTTTGTGCAATCCTTTGGGGTGTAATTGCAATCCGTAGTGTAGCAAGTTATGGTTTAGGTACTGGTGTACCTTCTATCGGTTACATGTCTTTAGGTATTGGTGTAATCGGTGCTTTAGCTGGTGTAGGTATTATCGCATCTTTAAAATTAACTGGATTAGAAATTGCTGGACCTATTCTTGCATTAATCTTTGCAATGATTATTGGATTATTAGTTGCTGTTGTAGCTAAAAAAATTGTTGGTATGAAAATTCCTGTTATGGAAAGATGTACTGCAGAAATTGCAGGTGCTGCAGCATTATCTGTTTTAGGATTCTCTGCTGCTATTGCAGGTGGATACTCAATTGACTTACTCTTATCTGCTGTAATTGCTCCTGGATTTATTGCTATCTTTTACATATTATGTACTATGGCTATCCAACACCCATTCAACGCATGTTTAGGACCAAACGAAGACCAAGTAAGAACTCTTAAATGTGGTGCTTCTACTGCATTCTTAACTATGATCATTACTGGTATTCTTGCTATTTCCGCTGGAGGATACGCATGGTTTGCAATTTTAATTGTCGGACTTATCGGTTGGTACATCTCATTTAAGATGTTTGTTAATGCTTCCTGTGAAGCAGCTGCATCTGTTAAATGGGCTGGTTTATGGCCAAAAGTTGAGGAATAAGGAGGTTGTTATAGATGGTATTACCTTTAATACAATTTATTCCTGAATTAAACTTAAATCTTGACGCAGAATCCGGTATTCTCGGAGCTGGTGGTGGAGATTTAATTATTCTTTCAATGGATGAAATAAATGCAGAAATCGCAAAAGTCGAAGCAGCTGCTGACGAATTAATGAATTCCTTAGATCCTAACTCTGCTCCATTAGGTTCCTTCCCAGGAAGAGAAGGTAACTTTGTAATTGCAGGTAAATTAACTAACATGGTTTATGGATTTGTTATAGGAATGTTCCTTATTATGGCAGCAATGCCTATATTAACAGCTATGGGGGTTTTATAGATGGCTGACAAAAAACCTACTGCTGATAATTGGCCTGTAGTAAGTGGAGACTACATTGTAGGAGACCCAGAAAGTCCTGTTGCTGTAACTACTTTAGCTTCTCACAATGAAGATATCCCGGCTGCTGCTGGAGCAGCAATTGCTGGACCTTGTAAAACTGAAAACTTAGGTATTGAAAAAGTTGTAGCAAACATCATTTCAAACCCAAACATCAGATTCTTAATCTTATGTGGTGCAGAAGTACAAGGTCACATTACTGGTCAAAGTTTTAAAGCATTACACGAAAATGGTTGCGACCCTGAGAAAAAGAAAATTACTGGAGCTACCGGAGCTATTCCTTTCGTAGAAAACATTCCAATGGAAGGAGTAGAAAGGTTCCAACAACAATTAGAACTCGTTGACATGATCGACAACGAAGACGGTGGAGCAATCACAGCAAAGGTAAAAGAGTGCATCGAAAAGGACCCTGGTGCATTAGAAGAAGATGCTTTAGTGATTGGATTGGATGAAGAAAATAGTAAAAAAACTGCAAAAGATGATATGTCTTCTAAAATTGAAGATGTAGAAGTAGCATAAGTAAATTTTATTATTTTTTTCTTATATTTTTTTATTTTTCTTAAATTTTTCATAATTTT
>NZ_JAZNIB010000129.1:0-2905 GCF_045577275.1 Methanobrevibacter sp. | reverse complement strand
GCTCACAGATTAGGAGCAACAATCATCCCTATTTCAACTGGACAGACAAGAAGACAAGTTGAAATCATGGCAGACTTTGGAACCACATGTCTCATTTTCACTCCATCCTATGGTATCTACCTTGGAGAAGTTGCTAAAGAGGAAGGAATAGACTTTGAAAAGCTCGGCCTTAAGGCAATTGGTTTTGGAGCTGAAATGTGGACTGCTGAAATGAGAGACAGAATCGAAGACATATTCAAGACCAAGGCATACAATATCTACGGACTTACTGAATTGATGGGTCCTGGTGTAGGTATGGAATGTCCTGCACAGAACGGTTTGCACATTGCTGAGGATTTCTTCTATCCTGAAATCATTGACCCAAACACAGGAAACACCTTGCCTGAAGGAACTCATGGAGAGTTGGTATTGACCAACCTTGAAAGGGAAAGCATGCCTATAATCAGATTCAGAACAAAGGACCTTACCGCACTTCACTATGATACCTGTGCATGTGGAAGGACACTTGCAAGAATGGAAAGGATCACAGGAAGATCTGATGACATGATTAAGGTTAAAGGAGTGGCTGTATTCCCATCACAAATCGAAAAGGCACTTCTTAAGGTCAGTGACATCGAGCCTCACTACCAAATCATCGTTACCCGTCCAGACATAATGGATGAAATTGAAATCAAGGTTGAAGCTTCTGAAGCTCTCTTCTCAGACGATATTAAAGAGATGATAGGGGTTAAACGTAAAATCGGAGAATACATTCAAAACGAGATTGGAATTGCAGTTAACGTTAGCTTAGTTGCACCTAAGAGCATTCCAAGAAGCACAAAAGGTAAGATTCAAAGAGTAATCGACAAACGTAATTTACATTAATTAATGAATTATCAAATAGTAATTTTATTGATGATGGAAAAAACACAAAAAGGAGATGAAACATGTATCAATTCATACAACTATCCATATTTTTGGAAAATCAAAAGGGAAATTTATATAAAGTGGCAGACTTGCTTGGCCAAAATGACATTAATATCAAGGCATTGTTTTTAGCGGACACTTCTGAATTCGGTATTTTAAGATTGGTTGTTCCTGACTATAAAAAAGCAAAAGAGGTATTGGAAAGCAATAATTACATCGTTAAGGAGACTCCAGTAATTGGAGCAGTGATGGATGACACTCCAGGAGGAATTGCTTCAATCTTAAAGATCTTGAATGATGAGGATATCGACCTCGAATATCTCTATGCTATTGCATATGGAGGAACTGAAAAAGCAGGTCTCTTATTGCATACTGGAGATTTAGATCAGTTGGAATCTGTTTTACTTAAGAATGATGTTCCTTTAGTACCTGCAGAATTAATCTATAACGCAGAATAAATATTTTGAAGTTTATATCAATTATAAACTTTATTTTCTTTTTTTTCAAAAACTAATTGATTTTTAGATATTTAAACTTTTTTTAAAACTTATAAAAAATAGATAGAAATAGATAAGATAAATAGAATACTCTTTTTAAAAAAATAGATTAAAATAGAAAAATAGATAAGATAAAAAAATACTCTTTTTAAAAAAATAGATAAAAATATAAAAGATAAGAAGAAAATAAGTAGATAAATCTTTATTCTTCTTTTAGGCTTTCTCTAACATCTTCTGTAAGCTTTCTAATCTGTTCAGCAGCTGATTGGAACTTTTTAGTCTCATAATCATTCATATGAATAGGAACAATCATTGCATTACCCTTATTGGATAAAACGGAAGGAACACCTAAGGAAACTCCTTTGACACCAGCAATTTCACCATCCAAATATAAACTTACAGTCAATATCTTATGGGAATTTGTAATGAGTGTAATAATCAAGTTGGAAATAGCATAGGCAGGACCATATTCAGTAGCCCCCTTTTTGGAGATGATAGTATTTCCTGCATTCCTTAGAGTCTGAATAATCTCCCTAATGTCCAATTCCACCTCTCTAATAAAGTATTTCAAAGGAATACCACCAATGGTGGTTGAACTTAAAAGAGGAACCATATTGTCTCCATGCTCACCGATAACCCTTGTATGGATTTCACTGCTGTTGATGTTTAATCGTCTTGCAAAGTAATTTTTGAGTCTTAAGGAATCCAAGTGGTTTCCTACACCGATAACTTTGTCTCTATCGAAACCGGAAGCCTCCAAAGCGATTGTGGTCATTACATCCACAGGATTTGTAGCAACTAAAATAATGGCATCTGGCGCATAAATGGATATCTGCTTAGCATAATTGGAAACTATTTTAGCATTTTCAAAAGCCAAATCCCTTCTGCTCATTCCCTCATGCCTTGGAGCACCTGCAGAAATCAATACAATTTGAGAATCTGCAAGATCTTCATAATTGCAGGATGGGGTGAGTAAACAATCAATATCTTCAGCTGCTAATGCATCATACATGTCATAACTTTGGCCCTTTGCCTTGTCAATGCTTTCAGGTCTTGAGAACAGTACTACTTCACTTATGGTATCTGCTCTAGCCAATTTGAAAGTAACGTTTTTACCTATTACACCGGTTGAACCCATTACACTTACCTTTACCATATTTTGCCTCCTTAAGATTAATTCTGATTAAAACAATAAATTACTTAATATAGTTATATTATTTTATTTCTAATAAAAATAGTTTACTAAAAATAAAACAATTAATTTTATACTAAACCTTGAAACCGTTGGCGCTCTACACACACACACGGTTAGTTTTATAAGCAAAGCAAACAACGCAATTTTTTCGTATACAAACTTGTTTTCTGTTAAGGAACTCTGTTCCTTAACAATTCTTGCGAGGGACTCTGTCCCTTCGAACCTTGCTCTTCGGTCAGAGGGACAAGGTTTGCCAAATTGGGTTGTAAAATCTAGCAAGAAACCGCGCGTTAATCACGCGAATAAA
>NZ_JAZNIB010000128.1:0-2447 GCF_045577275.1 Methanobrevibacter sp. | reverse complement strand
ATATAAATTTTTAAGTAAAGAATTAAATAAAAGAAACTATAAAAGATTTATAATCATCATTGAATTGAAGATGAACTCAATTCTAAAATTATGATAATTGTTTCATCATTGAATTGAAGAGGAATTTAATTGTAAAATTATGATAATTGTTTCATTCGTATAAATAAATTAAAATTATTAGATTCTTTATCTGGTGATACTATGTGTGGAATTGTTGGATGCGTATTGAAAAATAAAAATGTGGCACCGATTCTTTTGGATTCAATTTCCAAATTGGAATATCGTGGATATGACTCCATAGGCTTAGCCACTGCTTGTGAGGGTAAGATTAATCTTAAAAAGGATGCAGGTAAAATAGATGAAGTCAATTCTAAATTGAACTTTGCAGATATGCCTGGAAATTATGGGATTGCACATGTAAGATGGGCAACTCATGGAGATCCAAGCAAGGAAAATTCACACCCTCATTTAAATTCAGATGGGACCATTGCTGTAGTTCACAATGGTATCATTGAAAACTATTTGGCAATCAAGGAAGATTTGATTGCTGAAGGCTATGAATTCAAGTCAGATACTGATACAGAAGTTATTCCACACTTAATTGACAAATTCATGAAAGAGGGATTGGATTTGGAAAAGGCAGTCCGTAAGGTCATAGGTGTTATTGAAGGCGCTTATGCTCTTGCAGCAATCTGCACTGATGAACCGAATAAAGTTGTAGCCACCCGTAAGGACAGCCCTTTGATTGTGGGAATTGGAGAAGACGAATACTTCGTTGCGTCAGACTCTCCTGCTATCTTAAAGTATACCAACAATATCGCATACCTTGACAAGGGGGATATCGTCATACTCACTGAAGATGGAGTCACCTTCAAGGATGAAAATGATAAGGAAATCAAAAAGGATATTGATGTGCTTGACTGGTCTCCTGAAATGGCTGAAAAGGAAGGTTATGATCATTTCATGATTAAGGAAATCAATGAGCAGGATGTTGCAATCAGAAACACCTTAGGTGAAAAGGATAAGATAAAAGCTATCGTTGATGATGTCAAAGGAACCATCAACAGGGTTGTTTTTGTTGCATGCGGAACATCATACCATGCTTCACTCACAGGAAAGTATCTTATCGAGTCCTTGGTAGGAATACCAACAGAGGTATTGCTTGCTTCTGAGTTCAAGTATTCAGCGAAAGCATTGAATGATCAGACTCTTGTCATATTCATTTCACAATCCGGTGAAACTGCAGACACCCTTAAGGCATTGGATGCTGCAAATGAGGTGTCCAAAACCTTGGCTATTGTAAATGTAAGAGGAAGTTCAGCTACAAGAAGGGCAGATTATGTTATTCAAACTCAAGCAGGTCCTGAAATCGGTGTGGCAGCTACCAAAACCTATGTAAGTCAATTGATTGCCATTTACCTATTCTCTGCACTCCTTGCAGATGATGAAGGATTGCTTGAGAGATTGGAAAAGGTTCCGGATTACATTGATGAAGTCCTTAAGAAGCAAGGAATAATCCGTGAGATTTCACATTTATACAAAAGGGATAAGGATGCATTCTTCATTGGAAGAGGATTCTCATATCCTATCGCTTTAGAAGGAGCATTGAAACTAAAGGAGATATCTTACATTCATGCAGAAGGATATGCAGCAGGTGAACTTAAGCATGGTCCTATTGCTTTGATAGATGAGCATATTCCTGTTGTTGTGGTTGCACCTCCAGGTGAGGACTATAAGAAGATCATGAGCAACCTTCAGGAAGTCAAGGCAAGAGGTGCTGATATATTGGGTATTGGTGCTATTGGTGATATGGATTTGATTTCAGAATCAGACAACGTATTCCTAATCAATCCTGAAGTGGATGATATCTTGGCTCCGCTTGTTTATATAGTTCCACTCCAATTGTTGAGCTATCATGTGTCTGTGATTAGAAAATTAGATCCTGATAAGCCTAAGAATTTGGCTAAGTGTGTGACTGTAGAATAGTTTATTTAAAAATTAGCTAGGGAAAAATAGAACTTAACCGAATGTGGCATATTCAGCTTTCTAAGAAAAACCCTAGTTTGTATAAAATCATAGTTCCACACACTTAAATTATAAGTGTGCTATAATAAATTGTATTAATTCATAAATACTAAAAGTGATTGCAAGTATCTTGATGATTAATACAATTATAAAAAGACTCATTTTACCTCCTTTATTTTAAAAAATGAAGGGGGTAACTTCTTATTTTTTATCCCAATCATTTCAATCATCTAATTTTTTTTAGTTCTATTTTTTTATATGATTGTTTTTTCAGTGTTTGTATGATGTTGTATTTTAAAAAAAGTTCAATGCCTAATTATGAATTCTAAAATTTAGAATTCATAATGTATACCACTTTCAGGCACTAAAAAATTCTTCAGATTAAAATGAAGAGATTGGAATATTTTTAATAATTTTTTATT
>NZ_JAZNIB010000127.1:0-4118 GCF_045577275.1 Methanobrevibacter sp. | reverse complement strand
ATTAAATTCTCATTATTTTATTATTTTAAGATTAAATAGTCTTTTATTTTAAATTTTAAGATGTAAGCAAGCACTTACATTCGGGAATATTTATATACGGTTTTTAATAAATAATAATATAGGAAGTATCTAATTGAATTGAATGAGGTGAAATTATGGATTTAAGTTTTGTTATCAAATCTCAAGTAACTTACTTGGCTATTATTGCAGTATCAGCTATTGCTCTTACCTGTGTTTTGGCATAAGTTATTTAATTATTAATTTTTTTAAACTTTTTTAATTTTATAAAATACTATTTTTCTACGCTTTTTTTATCTTAAATTTTATTGACTTTTTTATCATTTTTAATATTTTTTCGTTTTTATTTATTCTAATTTTAATTAATTTAATTTAATTTAATCTCTATTTTATTGTGTAAAATACTTTAAAATAAGTTATTCGTGTGTTGCTTTAAAAATAGTATATTAAATAAAAATATAAAAATAGAAAATTTAAGCTCCTTCTCTGGATGCTTCTTGAAGGGCAGCCAATGCATTACGATCAGAAACTAATTTTACATATGAAACAGATCCTATTACTACAGTAAGCATTTGTATAAGTGTTGATACATAATCTGATATCAGCAGGAAATAGAAAATGTAAAATGCTTCATTCACAATAAAACTAAGCTTGATCCATCTGATGTCCTTAAATGCATAATTACATATTGTTATCTGAATAACTGCAACAATTGGAATTAAGCCAATAAGACCTAATGTGTTTACTGCAAAACCAACACCTGTTGATAGAATAAGGAAAAATATTGCCCATCTGATTGTAAACTTGTCCTTATAAAACATAGTGAGTCTGATGGTTGCAATTGCCATAATGACTGCACCTACTATTGAATCAAAGAAAAAGGAAGCTATCACTAATACTGCAGCATTGTAGATCTGGTATTTGTATGCTCTCTTATCATCATTCACAATCAAACTGGCTATGATGAAAAGTCCTGCAATCAGTGAAATGGCGTTCCCTATAATTATATTCATAGGCAAACTCATTATGTCTACTGGTGTTGTCATAATATTAATTTTATTGTATAATAGTTAAATAGTTTATTAATTAATTCAATTAAAATATTCTTAATTTTTTAATATCTGTTCAATTAATGGAATTAATTGCATTTATTAATATTAGTTAAGTTTATATATAATGTTTAACATACTATAATATGTTGTATAGTCCCGTGGGGTAGTGGTAATCCTTCTAGGCTTTGGACCCGGAGACGGCGGTTCGACTCCGCTCGGGACTATCAATTTTTTTGGAACACATTTATAACAGTGTTATATTTTTAATTGCTATTTTTTTAATTTTCTTTAATTTTCTAATAATTTTCAAATTATTTTTAAAACAAGTTTTTTTTTTAATCAGTTTCTTTTCTTTAGAATTTTTTAAGTAAAATTTAATAAGTTCTTTTTTAATATATATTATTGTATTTAACTAGTATGGCTTAATGGTGAAATAATGAAAAGAGACCCAATTCATCAATTTTTAAGAAATCCGGATAACAAGGCAAAACTATTCATGGGCATTACTGGTGCTATGTTAATGACCACATTCTTAATTGTTATAGGTACTATAATACTTATTTTAATATTGGTTGGAATAATACACTTTTAATATTCTTTATTTTTTCTTTTTTAATCAATATTCTCAAAAACTTTTTCTTCAGCTATTTTTACATCATCCATAGCTTTTTCCAGTTCATTATCGCAGCTGATGATTGTTACCAAAGGCTGATCTTTTTCTATTTTTACTCCTTGATAAGGAATATCAAAGACATTTGGTATATTCAAGTTTCCAATATTCACTTGTTTTCTTGCATAAATGATCTTTTTGACTGAATATGGTCTTGCATTTGGAATCTCAATAAGTTCTCCTTCACAAGCTTTGATATGAGCCTCCAAAAGATTTATGCCAAGTACATTTTCCACCAATTCGTATGTTCCTTGGAATCTTGGATTAATTTCAATGACTTTCAATTGACCACTTCTATCCAAAACATAGTCAACGCCATTTGAACCGACAAGTTTGAATTCCTTCATCAGATCCTCTGAAATATTTTTCATCTCTTCATTCAACTCATCAGCATCAAAATTAGTTTGTTTGCTATAGAACATTTTAAGACTATTTTCATCCAATGGCAAAATATTTCCAGAATATTCAAATGTGTCATTGCCCAAGTCATGTTCAGTGATCAATCTTGAGTTGATCAAATTTTTTTGCGCGTCATGACTTGACAATACTGATGATGAAACATTAATTCCATCAATATACTCCTGAAGTATATAGTTTTCATATGAAATATTTTCGAGAATTTTATTGCCCTTATTATTTTCACTTAAACTTTCGTTATTTAGCAAGAAAATTCCTAACCCTCCACTTCCTTGAAGGGGTTTTAAAATAAATTGATTGTTCTTATGTTGTTGCAATATTTCATTAAGTTCATATGCATCACTTGGTTGAAATGTGAGTGGAACGTCAAATTTATTTTTCATGCTATTGAAAAATTTAAATTTGTTGTCAACTTTTTCAGTTTTTTTATTTCCATAAATGATTTTTTTATACTTTTCAAATTTTCCACAAAAATCATTTGCATTTATTCCAGTAGTGAGTACAATCTTATCAATTTCATCATCACTATCATCATTCATTTCATCAAATAGTTGAAGAAGTTTCATAGGTGAATAATTTTCTTCAAATCTTCCGCATGAGATTACACTTTCCTGATCCAATAAATGTTTTTCTCTAAAAGGCATCTTAAAATCTACAGTCTTAAAATAGCTTACAGAAAATGTTTTATAATCCAATTTCAATGCAGAATTAACCATAGGTCTTGTGTCGATTCCCATGATGAGTAAATTTTCCATATTATTCCACCTTCAAGCTATTTTTCAAATTTTTATGAAATGATTTTTATTTTATTGATTTTCCTGTTCCCTTGCTTGATCATAAACTGTTTTGATGGTATCCATATCTACACTGGTATAGATCTGTGTAGTGGAGAGACTTGAATGTCCAAGCAATTGCTGAATTACCCTGATGTCCACTCCATTTTTTAAGAGGTGAGTTGCAAAGGAGTGCCTTAAAACGTGGGGAGTAACCTTCTTTTTGATTCCAGCTTCTTTTGCATATTTCTTTATCATCATTTGAACATATCTTGGTGTCAATCTTTTTCCATTCTTATTTATGAAAATATATTCGCTGTCATGCTTGTCGTTTTCAAGATAGTCAAGCAAAAGCTCTTTGGTATGTTCATCAAAAAGAACAATTCTGTCCTTGTCCCCTTTACCTCTGACTCTTATTGTTCTCTCATCAAAATCAATATCCCTTTTCAATAATTTGACAAGTTCAGAAATACGAAGTCCAGTTGAGTAAAGCAATGTGAGAATAACCTTATCCCTTCTTTTTGATTTCTGTTTGAATGGAGTGTCATTCTCATTTATTGTAACTGCTTCAAGGAGATCCTGCACTTCCTTTTCATTCAATGATTTAGGCAATGATTTTGTTCTTTTTGGATTTTTAATGTCCTCTAAAAAATAGATGTTGTTGAATTCCAGGAATTTCTTGGAAACAACTGTAGTTAAGTAAATATAATTTTGAGTAAGGTATTTGTCCCTTTTCAAATCACGTATGTACTTTCTGAAACTAGCCAGGAATCTTTTACCGTCATATAAGTTCTCTTCCTTTTTCATATAAGTGATGAGATTGTGAATGATGGAGCTGTATGTCTTTACAGTATTTTCCGAATAGTTTCTGATTTCAAGTTCAATAACATAATCTTCGAGCATGCTTTCAAAATCAAAGACTTCCATCAAATGTTTCTTTTCTCCATTTTCATCAAAAACAGGCAGTTTAATTGGAGATTTTTGAATCGGTTCATTTGATAAGTTTAATTGCTCTGTAAAAAAATTCATGTAAATTCCTTCTTTAGATATTGCCAAACCCATTAATCTAAATTTAGGATTATATTTTCATTGATTTCTTATAATTAATTTCATTTCAATATTTTTAAATAATCTATTAATATTTACTTCGTTATACCTATATTATATATTTGGTTTTATTTAAATATT
>NZ_JAZNIB010000126.1:0-3460 GCF_045577275.1 Methanobrevibacter sp. | reverse complement strand
ACTTTAGGAATCTCCCCTCCTTATGAAACTGCAGACTATCTTCTTGCTATGGGTTCATCTGTTGGTGACGGTTGCGGATTCTCAATTGCAACCAATCAGCATGTAATGAGCTTCATTGGAGATTCAACATTTTTCCACAGTGGATTGTCTCCACTTGTAAATGCAGTTCACAACAAGAACAAGTTCGTGCTTACAATTTTAGATAACAGAATCACAGCAATGACTGGTGGTCAGCCAAACCCAGGTATTCCAGTTGATGGAATGGGAGATGAAGCTCCTGCTGTTTCCATTGAAGATATTGTGGAAGCTATTGGAGTAAAATTCATGAAGATTGTAAATCCTCACAACATCAAAAAGACTGTTGACATTTACAAGGAAGCGCTTGAATATGAAGGTGTTGCTGTTGTAATTGCAAGATACCCATGTACATTGATCAAGGGACAAAAGAAAAAGGCACCTATGGTCATTAAGGACAATTGTGTAAAATGCCTTACTTGTGTAAAGACTCTTGCATGTCCTGCTATCTCTTATCTGAATGATAAGGTAGTTGTTGATGAAGCATTATGTAAATCATGTACTGTTTGTATACAAGTCTGTCCGAACAAAGCTATTGGAGTAAAGAAAGGTGATTAAGATGGCAAGTAATGATAATAAGAATTACAGTATTTACATTTCTGGTGTAGGTGGTCAGGGAATTATCAAAACATCTGTAATCATTGGTGAAGCTGCAATGCTTGAAGGTTATGATGTTGTAATGAGTGAGATTCACGGTATGAGCCAAAGGGGAGGATCTGTGTCAACTGAACTTAAGATAGGTAATTTCAAATCATCAATTGTAGAGGAATCCAAGGCAGACTTGATTCTTGCTTTTGAACCTATTGAAGTCTTAAGAGGATTGAACAAGGCAAACAAGGACACTACCTTAATCTTTAATACTTTCCCTATTGTGCCTTCAACATTGACTCAAACTGGAGAGACCTATCCTGAAATTGATGACATTGTAAAGAATCTTAATGACAATTTTGATTCAGTTTTCCCAATTGAAGGAAACGGGCTTGCAATAGAAGCTGGAAGTATCTTATCTTTGAATATGGTGCTTTTAGGTGCATGTGTTGCAAATGATGATTTCCCACTTGCAAAGGAAACCGTTGAAACTGCAATGAAAAATAATTTAGCTCCTAAATTCCATGAAATGAATTTAAAAGCTATTGAAAATGGTTATAATGCAATTAAAGACAAGCTTTTATAGCCTTCTGCCAAGCTTTTTAGCCTTCGGCTATAAAACCTTGACCAAAATCTTTTTACTAGTTGGGAGTTTCCAACTATTTCTTCTTTTATTTTTATTTTAAACTTTTTTTAAAATTATTTTATAAACAATTCTTATTTTCCATGTAAGTTTATACCGCAGATTTTGCATATTGTATCTTCTTCCTTAACCCTATTACCACATTGTGGACAGTATTTAGGAAGTTGAGGTTTAGCTGGCTTGACTTTCTGATTAAGGAAAATGTCTTCTCTGATTTTTCTGTTTTGAATTAGGCAAGCCCTATCCCAATCATGTTCCATAAGTGTCTTTTTTACAAAATAAGCTTCAACCATGCTGTCATATTGGCCGTAATTTTCTTCGCCTCTTATTACACAGAACTTACGTTCCTTATGGTTGAATACGATTTCTCCTTCCAGATCTTTTTTGAATTTCAGGTTTCCTTCAATACGTCCTCTTGGACGACTTTCTGGAAATGGAGGAAGTTCCATATCTTCATATTTATTAGGCAAATCACATTCCACAAGCAGATCGTAATCAAACTTGCAGTAAAATAAGCAATCCCTTTCATAGAGTGCATCGGATAGTTTACTGAATTCGCCGTAATCCTTGTTATTATATTTAATACGATATTTCTTACCGGACTTTACAATATTTCTGTAAAAATATCTTATATTATTAGTTTCTATCCTAACACCTCCATTCAAGTCGATTAGATGCAATTGCCAAAATATTTGGTTATAAAATTTTTAAAAAAATAAGAAAAAAACAATTAAATTTTAAGTAATATTAATATGTTTTAATAATATATTAAATTTTTTAAAAGTGTTTTTTAAAAAATTTGGTGTAAAAAAATAAGGTGTATGATGGTTTTATTTAGTTTTTTAAAACTGTTTTATGCTCTTAAGGAACTTACTATTGACCTTAAGATGGTTATTAAACAGCAAATGCTGATTGCAATCGGATAACCTAATATGGCTATTATAAAACCTAATATGAATATTGCTAAAGGAATGTATAAAGCATCCCGAATACTGAATGCATCTATTATGTTATCCTTGTTTTCCTCATTGATCTTTAGCAAAGACTTTGCCATTATATACAGGATGATATCTACAATAATGAAGTCCAATCCATATAATGCCTGTGGAATAAATGAATTTGGATTATTTGCTACAAAAGTTGTCAAATATGGAATCAATGAGAATATTAGCATTAAAAGAATATTTAACCAAATGATTCTAGTGTTGATCTTTTCAACATGATTATATATAATGTGGTGGTATTGCCATAGGTTGGCACACACTAAAAAACTGATTAAATATGCAAAATAAGATGTTCTCAATGCCCAAATGGCTGCAAGGGTTGGAGCTGCAGGCTGTGGCAGTTCTAAAACCAGCACAGTAACTATAATTGCAATGATTGCATCATAAAAGGCCTCAAGCCTGCTGGTTTCCATAAAAGGTTCAGTGCTCATATTATAATTTCTTTACATATACATTAATATATATTTTGGATTTTTATCAAGTCATTTGCAGTAGGGTATTTGCATAGCTATTTAGATTCTTCACTATCTTTCAATGCTTTTCTTGTTATTCTAACTGCACCAGCACTATGTATGCGAACAGTAGGGTTTCCATCATTTTCTGCAAAATATTCCAGTTTCTCCAAGTAAGCTTTCACACATTCTGGTTTTCTTCTCCCAACAACCCTAAACATTTCTGGAGCTTCTATCCTAACCTTAGTTCCAGAATCTGAAATCATTTCATAAAATATGTCAAGCTTTTCACAAAACAGATCTGGAGTGTTTACAGCAATGTTTTCACAAGCCCAGATAAATGCATGTCTAACATTTTCTGTCTTATCATCTTTCAGTTTCATCAATGTGTCCATATAATCTATTATCAAATCTTTATCTGCTCTTCCTATTCTTCCAATTGCATTAGCTGATCTTTCTCTCAATTTGGAATCATCCTCTTCAAGGTAAGCTGCAATATCATTGATATGTGGTTCTATTTCTTCAGGATATTTCAAACCCATTTCTCCTAGAATCCATAATGCCTTTGCTTTTACGGCATTAGAATAATCATCATTTAGTTTAAGGGCAACAGAACCTATATTTTCCTTCCAACTATCCTTTTCCTTTGTAATGGCCCTTAATTCTTTTATTATTTCCTTATCATCAGCATTGTTTGA
>NZ_JAZNIB010000125.1:0-6406 GCF_045577275.1 Methanobrevibacter sp. | reverse complement strand
AATAATACTGTTTTTAACTGTTAATTTCAACTTTGGAAATTCCATCTTCTTTTGTAACTCTAATTAGAGTATCTGCAGCGTTTTCCAATTCAGTGTCGTGAGTTACAATAAGCATTTGTGGAATTACAGACATGCTGCGTAAAACAGAAATCAATTCCTGCCTTCTAAAGCTATCCAAATGAATTGTAGGTTCATCCAAAAGAATTGTTTCAATATTTCCTTTAGACATTGCCTGTGTAATACCCAATCTCAATGCAAGAGCGATAGCAATCTTCTCTCCACCACTGACCATTCCCAAATTAACTTCACCTTCAGGACCGAAAATGGAAATGTTGTACTCGTTATCCAATATCAAGTCAGAATAGTTGAAATTGAATTTCTCAAAGAATTCTCTAGTGAACTTTTGAATTAATGGTCTGGACTGGCTTCTTAAGTCTCCTTGAATACCATCCTTACCGTAGAGAGTTCTAAAGTCTTCAAGCAAGGAGTAATATTCCTTAACATCAATGTATTCCTTTTTATTTTTTCTGTTGGTTTCAATACGCTCTTCAATTTCCTTAACTGAATTTTCATAGAGCACTAAATTATTGTCATTAACAGCTATCTGTTGGGAATATTTGTTGAATTTATCATTTAGCCTATCAATCAGGAATGTCATGTTCCTATAGTTTTCCTCATTGTAGCTTGAAGTTTCAATTGCCTTATTGATTTCAAGAATTTCCTTTTCCTTAGCTTCAATCTCTTCCTTATTGGCTTTTAATTTTCCTTCATATTCCTCTTTACCTTTAATTGATCCCATTAAAACATGATATTTGGTATCCTTTAAAGTCAAGTCATTAATCATTTCATCGATTTCTTCTTCACTTAATTCCAATGAAAGCTGGGAATCAGAGGCTATGAAAGCCTTAATCTTTTCATCTTCACTTTTGATATTGCCTGAGACGGTATATAATTCATCCTTGATTTTTGACTCATCTGGATAGGATTTAAGAAGTGTGTTAGCTTCCAAATACTTCTTATGATGGGATTCAAGGTCATTGAACTCATTATTTTTAGATTCAATGATTTTATCCAATTGCATAAGCTCTTCTTTTTTGCCTTTTAGTTCATTAATTTTCTCATCTACTGTCTCAAGACTTTTTGTAAACTTATCCAAATCTCCAACCAAATGTTTGTTCTGATATATCTTTGTTTTAATTGAATCTAGCTTTGATAAATTTGTATCTTTCAGTGATTTATCATTATTTAATTTAGTGACAATTTCATTATTTTCATTAATCTTTTTAGTATTGGTAGATATTGTTTCCTCATACATATGAATGAGTTCATTTTTCTTATCTTCGCTAATATCTGACTGGCAAACTGGACATTTGTTTTCAACTTTCTTAATGTCAGACAATGGTTCATCCAAAGATTTGATCTCTTGGCGTAAACTGATTGACTCCTTATTCAATGTTTCCAATTCACCGTTAATACCATCAATCTCATTTCTAAGGTTTGTCCTAAGACCTTCAACAGTACTCTCCAATACATTCAAATCATCAGTGGTTTTAATTGGATTGATATCTTCTTCAAACTCAGCTAAAACCACTTTGGAATCATTATAGAAAGTATCCAAATCTTTGTTATGCTGATCAATATCCCCTACTAATGTGTTTCTTTGGGATTCCAATTCATTTATCTGTTTCAAATCTGCAGATAATTCCACTTTCTTATTGTTTAAGGCTTTTATTTCACCTTCTAAAGTGCTGAATTTTTCATGATTTTCTCTTTCAGACTCAATTGTTGATTTATATTCACCAATTTGAGTGATAATTTCTTTTTTATTAGTTTCTTCTTCTTTAAATTTATTTAAATTGCTTAAAGAATCTTTAAACTCCTTATAAATCGGGAGTTTTTCACTGAATGGCTTTAAAAGATTCATTTCATTTTCATTTCTTAAGATTTCATCATATTTCTTAGTCAAATCCTCTTTTGTTTTCTTCAATCCATTAAGATTCTCTTCTTCATGCTTTAGCTTAATCTGCAGAGTTTCATATTCCGCCTTTTGCTTGTCCAAATTTTCTTTTTCCTGATTCTTTATTTCAATGTCCTTTTTTAGAACTTCAAACTCTTCTTTAAGACCATTATTCTTTTCTTTTAAATTAAAATGCTCTTCTTTAGCTTTTTTAAGTTCAAAATTAAGCTCAGATTCAGGTTGTATCCTATCTTCCAAAACCGCTTTTCTTGTTTTGTACTCTTCGCTGATTCTTGGAAGATTATCATAAGCCTTTTCCAACTCTTCAAGTTTTAAAAGCTTTCCAATTAACTTTTTACGAGTTGCAGGAGTCTTATCAATCAAATCAGAAATTTCCCCTTGTCTAATATGAATCGCATTCAAGAATGTTGAAGAATCCATGCTTAAGATAGTTTCTATTTCATTATCGACTTGCTTATTTCCAGAAGCAAGCATCACATCCCTTTCAGATGTGATTTCATATAGGTCAGAGGTTGATTTTGAAGATGATTTATTTAAGGTAACACCTCTTTCCACCCTATAAGTATGTCCATTTGAATAAAATGTGAGTTTCACCATCATTTCCATTTTTTCATTGATGTTCTTGTTTGATCTGACTAAATCAGTAAGGGTTTTAGTGCTGTATTCCTTAAATAATGCAAATGTAATTGCTTCAAATATTGTAGACTTCCCTGCACCATTCTCTCCAACAATTAAGCTGATGCCTGGATTAAAGTCCAATGTAGTGTTAGCATGAGATTTAAAGTTTTTTAATTCTAATCTATTAAATATCATCATATCCTCCCCTAAAAGTCATCAAAACTCATCTGCTTTGATTTTGAAGAATCTTCATCATTAATTTCTTCATCAGCAGCATTCAAATTCTTATCTAAATAATCATCTAAACTGTCAGATTCCTTAATTTCTTCAGCATCTTTCATTTTATTCATATTTAAGTCTGAGTCATTTTCTTCCTCTGCATGGTAATGTTCACTATAATATCTATCAGAAATTATTTTAGCATCATCAACTCTTCCAATAGACAAATCATCCAATAGGTCAATGGATAAATTTCCAGCATCTTTTCCATATTTGTCATTGACTTTCATACGCAATAATGTTCTTGGATCCAATATATTATCAGGGTTAATTTCCTTTTCTTCATCCCTAATCTTGTCTGGCTTAAAGCTTGGCCTTAGATTTAAAACACTATTTCCAATTGTTTCTTTAATAATTTCATAAACTTCAGCACTTTCAAAGTCACCGCCAACAACAGTCAAATCAACCATAGGCTTATTCTCTAAAGATTCAATTTCCTTCTTCATGATGGCAAGACTTTCCTCAAGTTTGTTATAGTCAATTATTTGATTATAGAAATTTCTTGGAAGGTCTATCTTCACTCTTTCAATTTCTGGTTTTTTATCACTTAAATCCACTACAACAAATCCTTTACCATACTCTCTATAATTATCATTATTTTCACTGGTTCTCCATATCTCCATAGATCCAGGATAAACCAATTTGCCTTTACCGAAGTCCTCTTCAATGTAATTATGAATATGTCCCATAGCATAATAGTCAAAATTCTTAGGCATTTCATCCAATTCAATTTCATGAGTGTCCTCATGCATCCATTTATCAATACCCTGGTGAGACACTAAAATTGATTTAAGATATTTGTCTGCAATCCCTGATAATTTACTATATTTTTCTCTCAAAACATCCCCTTGAGAACTAGGCACATATGGAGTTCCACAGATTAAAACTCCTCCTTGTGTATAAGCAGGATTATCAGGACTGATTAATTTAAGTCCTAAATTCTTAAATAAAACCAGTGGAGGCTTTGCTCCTTTTCTTAAGATTGAATCATGGTTTCCAGCAATTGCATAAATAGGTATTTTTTCATCGTTTAATCTGAGCAATGCTTTCTGGAAAGCAAGTAAAGCTTCTGTAGATGGTCTGTTGTTATCAAATAAGTCTCCACTATGTATAACAAAATCTACATCTTTTTCTATTATTTTATCTATATTCCTAACAAATACATCATAAAAGTCAGTTTCACGATCCATTAGGCCAAATTGTCTTGATCCTAAGTGGCTATCTGATAAATGTGCAAATCTCATATATTTCCCCCTGTATTTTTTTTAATTATTGTTTAAATGATTTTTTTTAAAATTTTTTTAAATTAATTAGTTTTAAATTATTAGTAAAAATGATAAGGATACCGTAATTTATAAATCTTTGTAAACTAATATCCTCCACTTAAATCATCAAATTGACTTAATTGCAATTGTAAAGATTCCTGTTCTTTTTCTTTATTTGTTTTCCATTGTTCAATGATATCCAAGTCTCCACCACGTTGTCTTCCTTTGAATTCATTGATTTTGACAAGTGTTGGAACCTTTGTCATAAGCCCTAAAACCAAAGCTTCACCTATATTCAAGGAAGGCAGTTGTTTCACTAAATCTTCACTAAGGCTTTCACTTGCAGTTTGAACGTGTTTTTGGTCTTTTGGCTCAACAAGCCTTAGAATTATCATGTTGTTGGCTTGTGATAATGTTTCAGCATCAACAGATTTAGGAGATTGGCTTACCAAGCAAAGGCCTAAACCAAATTTACGACCTTCTCTAGCTATACGTGTAATCCAGTATTTGCTGTTGCTGCTTCTGTTTTGAGGAGCTAAAATATGTGCCTCTTCAACTACAAAGAACAATGGATAGGATAATGCGTCATTATCGTTGTGTCTGACATATTGTTTTCTGCTTCTAAGAGATCTTCTAAGCACATGAGCAACCAATACTTCAGCCATATTCTCATCAACTTGTCCTAAATCAAGAACATTAGCCATTCCAGGTTTTATTTGAGTTAGGAAGTCACCTATATTAACGTTTAATAATCTGTCATATTTTACATTCAAATCCTCTATCTTATTGATTACATCCATAATGTTTTTCTTGTTGCTGGCATCATAATCTTCATCATTATACCAGTTATCAAGGATTCTGTATAATAATTCTATAAAATCAGCAGTGCTTGCAGTTCCCTCTTTCACCAATCTTCTAGCTTCGTTAAAAGCTCTTCTAAAGTATCTTTCTTGCAAAGGAGCATTGGAAGGAATGCTTGCCAATTTCTTAATTTCTGAAAATTCCATATATTGAGGGTTGATCATAGGTTCTATAACATTTACTTTACCATTGGTGAATTCAGCGTCAACATATTCTGAATGCATATCAAAGATAAGCATACAACCGTTATACTCCAATAAACCGTCAATGATAACAGATACAGTGTTTGACTTACCTGCACCGGTCATAGCAAGAATCGCCAAATGGCGTGAAACCATCTTATTTATATCAACACCCACTTCAACATCATCATTGTTGATGAGGTGTCCAAGTTTTAAAGAGTTTTCAATATGGAATATCTTCTCAAGTATATCACTTGGAGCAAGATAAATAGGAGTTCCAGGAGGTGCAGGAGTACGTGGTAACTTTAGATTGTCATTTACGTCTCCAAGAATTGTTATTTTTCCTTTAATATAGTAATCGTCACCTTCGATTTCCCTAATCTTTGCAATTGTATCCGGGTCATATATTTCATTATTCAATGAAACGCTTCCACGAACCATTGTTTCTATCATTCCAAGGATAATCTTTCCATCATATTCAAGTGTGACATATTCACCTACTTGCGGCATTTCTTTTGAAATAAAACTTACTTCAATAAGAGATGTCTCTCCTATACATCTTCCAATCATATTTTAAACCTCTAAAACTCAAAATTTTTTATTAATTTATAATATTACCTTCAATTGATATCTTAATTTAATAATCTTAATTTAACATTTCACGCCCACTTTTATCTAAAAATCCAATAATCTTAGATAAGCTATTCATATCCTGATTTGAAATAACAACATCTTTATGTGCTTTTTTAAGTAAAAAAGGATATCCTTCTGTTGAATTTGATTTAAGAATTTTTAAAATTTCTCTTATTTCATCTAAATCATCAGTATAATAAGGCAATTCTATCTTAATTATGTTCTTATTGTCATCCAATCTTGCAAAGAATATTGTAAACCAAAGATCTCTGAAGAATTCGTTTTCTATAGGAAAATCATGCTTTGTTTTATAGGTAACTTTCCTATAATAAGGTTCGCTGAATCCTTGTTTTTTAGTCATTCCATCTAAAATAGCCATATCTGGAATATTTGCATGGAAAAGTTCATTGCTTGAGGATGTTTTGGAAATTGCAATTATTTTCTTTTTGTTTTCCAAAAGATATTTTAGGGCAATCAAGTTTTCCAAACTCTCCAAGAATGTTATTAAAGCATATTCATCAATATTTTCATCTTCAAACAAGTCTTTAAATTCTTCCTTGAAGTTAAAAGAAGACAGATTTAGTTCATCT
>NZ_JAZNIB010000124.1:0-2550 GCF_045577275.1 Methanobrevibacter sp. | reverse complement strand
TGGAAAAATCCATTACTTCTTTGAATGCAGATGAATTCATTCAATTTGATGGTCATCTTGATGATAAGATCGATGCTGTTAAAGAGAACTTGGATGAAAATTCAATAATCATTGCAAACAAGGTCTGTTGCAAAGATGACTTTGCATTATTGGAATCCTTAGCTGCTGATACAGGTGCAAAGCTATTGCCTGTCTTCAACGCCCATAACATGAAAGGTGCAATGAACAGACTGGATTCTTGGGATGCAGAAGAAGTAAAGAACATTATTGATGACTCTAAAGTACTTATTGTCGTTAAGGATAATCCTTTGGAATATCTATCTAAAGATGACATAAAAGGAAAAGGTTTTATTGTAAATATTTCCAATGAGGACAATGCATTTGCAAAAATCTCAGATGTGGTTCTTCCAGGTAAGTCCTGGGCAGAAAAAGCTGGAACCTTCACAAACTGCGAAGGTTTAGAACAATGCTTTGACATATCTGCAGAAATTGAAAATGATAATTTAGGCGAAGTGGAAATATTCGATGAGCTTGCTTGATATCGGTGATAAAATGAGTGAAAAATTTATTCTTGCTAAAAGTAAGGCAAATGAAATAACTGATAGTGGAGCATGTGGAGGAGCAGTAAGTTCTATTTTCCAATATTTATTAGCTAATGAAATAGTTGATGGAGTATTGACTCTTAATAAGGGCGTTGACGTCTATGATGGTGTTCCAAGACTTTTAACAAGTGCCGAAGAAGTCATTGAAACATGCGGTTCCTTGCATTGCGCACCTACAATGGTAAGTGACTTGATTTCTGATTTTTTAGCGGATGAAAAAATAGCTGTTGCTGTTAAGCCTTGTGATGCAAAGGCTATTAATGAATTGGTTAAAAGACACAGAATTGATGGCGATAAGGTCATCACTGTCGGTTTGAACTGTGGTGGTACTGTAAGGCCGGAAGTTGCTCAGGAAATGATAGAAAAATTCTATAACGTTGACCCTTCCAAAGTTGTCAAGGAAGAAATTGACAAAGGTAAATTCATCATCGAGCTTGAAGATGGTGAAGAAATCGGAATCAAGATTGACGATTTGGAAGAGGAAGGCTACGGACGTCGTGACAACTGTCAAAGATGTGAACTAAAAGTTCCTCGTAATGCTGACATTGCATGTGGTAACTGGGGCAGCGAGCCTGGTTGGACATTTGTTGAAATCAACAGCGAAAAAGGTCAGGAAATAATTGATGGAGCTATTGCTGAAGGCTTTATTGAAACTAAAGCACCTTCCGAAAAAGCTATGGAAATGAGGGACAAAGTTGAAAACATCATGATTAAGATGGGTAATAAAAACGTAGGCAAACAATTGGATGATGGCCTATCTCTTGAAGAATGGGAAGCCCAATGGAACAAATGCATCAAATGTTTTGCTTGCCGTGATGTATGTCCTATCTGCTGGTGTCATGAATGTGAACTTGAAAAGCCTTACTTTAAGGATGACCCGCAATCACCACCTGATCCATTAGGATTCCATGGTGTCAGATTGTCTCATATGAGTCCAAGCTGCATTAATTGCGGTCAATGTGATGATGTATGCCCAATGGAAATTCCAGTATCCAAGATATTCCACAAGCTTCAAAAGAAATATGAAAATCACACTGGATATGTAGCTGGTATTGGTGATGAAAAACCTCCATTATACAGTCCAATGAAAGAAGACTTTTAAAGGAGTTGAATTTTATGGCAGAAGATGTTAAAATAGTAGGTTTTTGTTGTAATTGGTGTTGTTATGGTGGTGCTGATACTGCAGGTACCGCACGTATGCAATATCCTCCAAATGTCAGAATCATAAGAGTAATGTGTTCTGGAAGAATCAATCCTTCTATGATATTCAAAGCATTTAAGGAAGGTGCTGATGGAGTATTTGTAGGAGGCTGTCACATTGGTGATTGTCACTATGATGCTGGTAATTACAAATGGAATAGAAGAGCACTGATGACTAAAGACATCATAGAGGAATTTGGAATTGACAAGGAAAGATTCAGATTTGAATGGATTTCAGCATCTGAAGGAGAAAAATTCCAAAGAACTATGAAAGAGTTTCACAATACCATTAGTCAACTCGGACCAAGAAACAAATAATTAGACTGTTGAACAATAAATGATAAAAAATAATTTTTAAAAAAAGATTTTTTAGTCGTATTTCAAAAATCAAATAAAAAAATCTATACTTCTAAGGAAGTCTAGTGTAAAAAAAGTAAACCATATTGTTTTATCTAATTCCAAAACAAACAAAACATAAAAGGTTTTTATTCTCGAAATCAGACGAAAAAAAAAGAAGATTTAATAATTCAAATCAAATCAATAAATATTTAAATTAATTTCCAAATCAAATCAATTTATTATCATTTCCCAAAAATGTTAATTATTAATTTAATTTAAATAAATTAAATCTTCTCTATCTCAATTAAAATTAATAGCTCATAATTAAATCTATAATTTGATCTTATCATTTTTAGATTTAATTATTAATTTTAATTGAAACTGTGAATTTTATAAATTTTATAAATTT
>NZ_JAZNIB010000123.1:0-3395 GCF_045577275.1 Methanobrevibacter sp. | reverse complement strand
TCCGGCTTGAAGGAAGTGGACAGCTTTAAGGAGCTTCTTGATGATGAGGAGTTTGACATCGATGAATATGTCGAAGTCTATGAAAAGGAGTTATTCAGATTGAAAAACACCACTTATTTGATCAATACTGGTGATAAGAACTTTAATCGTTCTTTAGATGGAAAGCAAATGCCTGAATATCATTGCCCTAATTGCAATGAGGAAGTTGAGGAGTTTAATTATGGTGAATATAATTCATGTCCTAACTGCGGTGGAGAACATATTCTTTTTAGAATAGCTGCAGATTATGATTAAAATAATGGGGTGATAAAATGGATTGTATTAAATCAGGAATTATTGGACAGATTGTAGGAGATGCACTTGGACTTCCTGTCCAATTTCGTCCAAGAGAAGACCGTGACTTGGACCCTATAACTGATATGAGAGGATATGGTGCATTTGACATGCCTCCTGGAAGCTGGTCAGATGATAGTAGCCTTATCCTTGCAACTTTGGATGGATTAAGCGAAAGCCTAGAAAGAGCAAATCATGAAGAAAACTTAAGATTGGATGACATCATAGATCATAAAATAATCATGGAAAACTTTTCCGCATGGCTTAATGATGGGCAGTTCACACCATACGGATATGCCTATGACATAGGCGGTGCCACCATGGATGGAATCAGAAGATATGATAGGGGAACTGAACCTATTTTATCTGGAGGAGTAGGTGAGCGTGACAACGGAAACGGATCTCTCATGAGAATCCTTCCAATAGCTTTCTTCATCCATTACCTTTCTCAAAAATACTCTTTTGATGAAGATGATAAGATGACTGCTGTTCACAATTTATCTTCCTTGACCCATAGGCATAGAAGAAGCCAATTGTGCTGTGGAATCTATGTAAACATTGCTCTTGAACTTATTGAAAACCATGAAAAAGAAAGTGATTTGGAGGAATTGATAGCTGATGGCATAAACAAGTCCAAGGAATACTACTTCAACAATGCTGACTTTAAGGAAGAGTTGCATCACTTCGATAGGGTCTTCTCTTTGAATGTTCAAAATCTTCCAAGGGATGAAATCAAAAGCGGAGGATACACAATATCTTCCCTTGAAGCATCCATTTGGTGTCTATTAAATAATAAGAATTATAAGGACACTATTTTAGAAGCAGTGAATCTTGGATATGATACCGATACAACCGCCTGCATAGTCGGAGGATTAGCTGGAATCTACTATGGCTATGATGACATCCCATCTGATTGGATAAGTCAATTGGCCAGATTGGATTATATTGAAGATTTAATCATTAATTTTTCTCAATCATTTGAATAAAAGTAAGATAAAAAAAGTTATGAAGTGAATGGATTGATTTAAAAAAAAGTAAGAAAAAAATAGGAAAAATTGAAATGGTCCTATGCCATTGGTTCATCTCCATGCCAACGAGGGTTGGAAGGAGGATAAGGACCTAAATACCCCATTTTATCAATGTCAGGATCATATTGATTTATATTCCATGGAGCATAGTATAATTGATTGAACCTACCATCCACATAATTGTGGACATTGGTTTCTAAGAGAGTTCTTTCAATTCCAGTGATTCCATTTAACTCAACAAGACCATACACTTTTGATACGATATCGATTGTATCATTTTCATCATATGACTGGTAGACCAATGCAATGAGAGCATCTATGGATTCATGATTGCTTTCAACTCCCTTGAATGCCTTATAATAAGCACAGTAGTAGACTGCAGCATCATCTATCTCATTTCCTGTGTTGATCTTATTCGGATGAACATCCACATCAGGAATTTCAATGGATGTTCTGTTTTGCCATTTGGATTGATTCTTACTTTCATTTACAACAGAAACAGGCTTCAAGTCCTTTTTCTCTGTTGAATTGTCAACTGGAGCAGCGTCTTCTTCATCTTCAATGACGTTTGTTTCAGTCTCATCAATAGGAACTGCAGTTTCATTGATGTCAAATACAATGTCTTGGTCAACAGTCTCGTTAAAATCAGAACTTGCACTGACGCATGCAATGCCTGCGAGTGCAATAAAAACAATTAATAAACTTAATAAAATTCGATTCATATTTATACCTTTTAGATTTTTATATTAATATATTGATTAAAGACAGTATATAAAGATTCTCGAATGCAAGTGCTTACTTACATCTTTAAATGTAAAAATAAGAACAAATATAGAGTTAAATTAAAAATTAATAAAAAATAATAGAAATAATATAAAATAAAGCAAAAATATTGATTTTAGATTTAAGCAAAAAACTATAATTGACAAAATATTTTAGATTAAAAATACAAACTAAACTTAACAATATGTAAAGGTGAAAAAATGACTGATAACCTTGACCTTGATAAAATCAAAGAAGAAACAGAAATTGATAACAACAAATTGGAGGAACTCCTCCAAAAGTTCAGGGATGACCCAAGTCCAGAAACAGTGAATGAGCTTGGAGAGGAAATAAAGAAATCCCAGCTTTATCTCCCTGTCGTTCCTTCAGCCAATATGTTTGAGGGAATCGAAGATGCAAAGGTGGGAGATGTCCTGGAACTTAAGGAACCTTCCGGCTTTGACATAAACTTCCTTACAAACAATGCTGGAGAAAAGGCAATACCTCTCTTTACAAGCGATAAGAAAATGGAAGAAGTCGACTTAAGAAGCTCTACAATGGTAATGTACGTTGAAGATCTGGTCAACATGCTTCAAGGAGCTGAAGAAAGATATCAACTTGTTACAATCAATCCAATGACTGAAACAGGTATCGACATACCAATCCTTACCTTTTTGAACCTGTTTAAGGAAGCGGAAATGACTGATGAACAAAAAAGATTTCAGGAAAGCTTGAATCAAATGCTTGAGCTATTGGAAAATCATTCCATGGAATTACCTGAAAAAACCGCCTTTTTCACAAGAGCCCCTAATGACTTCATGAAAGAGGCAGCCATCGATGGAATTTTTGTCCCTAACATACCATTCAGCGTAAGCACAATCAAGGAATTTGAAGAGGATATATCCCCATACATAAATATTATTCTTATGGATGAGGGCAAAAAAATAGTTTACTTCGGTGAACCTGTTGAAGGAAATCCTTTCAATGTTTTGATAGCTCCTGAAACCGAATTTGAAATGGTTGAGGAATTGGATGAGTTCACCACAGTGTGGAAATGTGGTAATCAACCGTTTTATGATAAATAAAAAAAGAAAAAATAGAATATTTTCTACTATGTTAACTTAACTCTTTTTATTAACATAGTAGAAATAACGATTTGATTAATATAAAATAATAATTTATGAAATTGATTTTTTCTAAAATTGTCTAAAAGTACCATATGGAAATAAATGAATGTATATCCTACACATAATATAAACTATTTTTATATAT